>DASSIA010000253.1:0-2912 GCA_035692345.1 Arthrobacter sp.
GGCAAGCCAGCGCTGCGTGAGGGCCGCTTCGAGCCCCTCAAGGGCGGGCTTGTCCGGAACGTTGATAGGGGCGGTGGAGGGCGTGTCTGTACCCTGAGTGTCTTCAGCCATCTGGCAATTGTTTCATGGTCTGTTCAGCCCGCGGCACGGGAGCCTGCCGTAGCATGCGGTAGATGGGCACAACCGGTGAAAATTTTGTGATCAAGCGCATCTATGACAAGCCGGCGGACGACGACGGCTGGCGGGTTTTGGTGGACAGGCTCTGGCCCCGCGGGGTCAGCAAGGAGGACGCGCAACTGGATCTCTGGCTGAAGGACATCGCGCCGTCACCGCCGCTGCGTCAGGAGTTCGGGCACATGAAGGAGCGCTTCGACGACTTCCGGCTGAAATACCGGCAGGAGCTGGAACGCAACGCGGCTGTTGCCACCCTCCTGGAGTTGGGAACCGGGCACAGCCGCGTGACCCTGCTGTATGGAGCCCGGGATCCTGAGGTCAACCACGCCCGGGTGCTACTGGAGTTCATACGGGAGCACCCCTAGCGCCTATGCAGTTAGGGTGGTGCCATGACTGAGGATTCACGGAACAGGGCAGCAGTAGTCACTGGCGCAAGCACCGGCATCGGCGAGGCAACGGTCCGCGCCCTGACGGCAGAGGGCTGGAAGGTGTTCGCTGTGGCGCGGCGCGCCGAACGGCTGGCCGCACTCGAAGCGGAGACGGGCGCCGTCGGAATTCCCGCCGACATTACCGAGGACGACGACGTCGCCCGGCTGCTGGCCCGCGTCACCGAATCCGGTGGTGTGGGAACGCTCATCAACATCGCCGGCGGTGCCCGGGGCGCAGACCTGGTGGGCGCTGCCAACACCGAAGACTGGGAATGGATGTACCGGGTCAACGTACTCGGCACCATGAAGCTCACCCGGGCGTTCCTGCCGATGCTGCGTGCCAACGGCGAAGGCACCGTCCTCAACCTGACCTCCACGGCCGGCCTGGTGGCCTACGAGGGCGGCGCTGGCTACAACGCCGCCAAATTTGCCCAGCATGCACTGACCGGGGCGCTCCGGCTCGAAGAAGCAGAGCACAACATCCGCGTCATCGAGGTGGCCCCCGGACTGGTCCAGACCGAGGAGTTCGCCCTCAACCGGCTCGGCGACCCGAACGCTGCGGCGAAGGTCTACCAGGGGGTGGAGAAGCCGCTGACGGCAGCCGACGTCGCCGACGTCGTGCGGTACGCCGTCAGCGCGCCGCACCATGTCAACCTGGACCAGATCGTCATCCGGCCGGTGGCCCAGGCCGCCACCCACAAGCTGATCCGCAAGGCCTGATCTCCAGGAACAGGTCAGCAGGAGCCGGTCAGCCAGAGCCGGTCAGCCGGCAGGTACGGCCAACGTTGCCAGAACGGCGGCGTGGTCCGTTCCCGGCACCCGGTGGACTTCGTAGGCTGAGCTGGCCAGTCCGGGGCTGGTGACCAGGTGGTCGATGGTGATGCCGGGAAGCAGTTGCCCGTCCATGGGCCAGGTGGGCACCAGCCGCGAGCTTGAGGCCGCCCCAACGTCCACCATCCTGGCCGCGTCACGCTTCCCGCTGTCCAGGATCTTCCTGAATTCGGCGTGGTCGTAGGTGGCGTTGAAATCACCGATGAGCAGCCGGTTGCCCGGCCGTTCCGCCACCCTGCCCACCGCGGCCAGGTCACTTCGCCACTGGGCAACCCTGACGTCCACTGGCGGCTGCACATGGACGCTGGTCACCTCCAGCATGGCCACCGACCCGCCCGCCTCCGCCGTCACGCGGACCGTGGGCATCCTGAACGGGGTGTCCGGGACAACGCCCACCAGCTCCATTGGATAGCGCGAGTACACGGCGCTGCCGCCGGCGTCGTTGGTGGGTTCGCTGATCCGGTTCGGCAGTAACCGGTCCAGGCCCTCCGCCGAAAGCCGGTCCTGGAGGCCCTTCGTGTGTTCCTGGATCGTGAGGAGATCCACGCCGCTGTCCCGGACAAGGCGAACGATTTCGCCGGCGTCGGCCTGGCCGAACTCGGAGTTGAGGTTCATGACGTTCAGCTGCACCGCCGGGCCGGCGGCCGGAGCGGGGCGGGCCGCGTCCAATGGGAAAAGCCAGAAGGCCTGGCACACCACAAGCACTGCGGCCGCGGACTGCCGCCAGCGGCTCCGTCCCAGGAACGCCAGGAGCAGGGCTGCGGCGGCCGGCACCGCAAGCCACGGCGTAAAGGACAGCAGCTGCACCACCAGAACGGGCCACTCCGCCGGAATGGCGCGGAAGACAGACAACGCCAGCACGGGCGCCGTAGCCACGAGCCACAGCCATCTGGACACCGTGGCGGGTCGCGTTCTTGCAGTGGCGTGGCCCGAAGCAGTCATGACCGTCAGTCTAAGCACCACCCTGAGTTCCGGAGCCTTGGTGCTGTGCGCCCGGGCCGCCCAGGAATGGCGGACTACGGCCAGGCGATAGTAGACTCGAAGGTGGCTACGACCCGGCAATCACCGGTGAGCTTCCGGAAGAACACGCTGACCGCCAGGAGACTGGCGCCGGCGCCAGTAGAACCGGACGGGTAAGCCCGTCACAGCAGTAATGAGCGGCCGGTGGGCAGCCTTCCCCAGGAGGGCGGTGCCGGTAAGTGAGGTGGTACCGCGGTGAATGTGCAGTTGCAGGACTGCACGGGAGCCGTCCTCGCATCCTGAAGGAACCGGGAAGCATTTGCTGAACGGTTCACCGGCTCAACCCAGGATGACGAGAATGACGTATTACCCCAAAGCCTCAGCTACCACTTCGGCCACGGCTGCCGCTGGTGTCTCCGCCTCCGTGAAGTTCCCGGAGATCGAAGAGCGCATCCTCAAGTACTGGGACCAGGACGGCACCTTTCAGGCCAGCATTGACCAGCGCAGCGCCGACGCCCC
>DASSIA010000254.1:0-10867 GCA_035692345.1 Arthrobacter sp.
GTGTGCGCCCCATGGAACGTGCCCCAGTTGACCACCTGCACCAAGGCAAGGCGCATCTGGCCGGGGTTCGTGAGGTCGCCCATCGGCAGCATGGTTGCGATGCTCATGCTTCTGCCCCCTCGGTTGTTCCGTTCGCGGCGCCACCGGACACATGCTCTGCGTGCTCGCTCGTTCCTCGCTTAGACGCACGCTGCCGCATGTCCCCGGTGTCACCGCTCGTGCCCGGAACCTGCGCACCCACGGACGTCGACGCCGATGCCGCCCAGGGAGTGGCATCGGGCCTGTCGGAGCCGGGCGACTCGCTGCTTGCAGCGAGGTCGCCCGGCGGAGGGGCGGGGGCGGCATCGGCGTCGTCGTCCTCAGCAGCACTGTCGCCGTCGAGCTCGATGAGCGGTTCGGTGCCGGCGGGGTCTGTTGTGGCGGCTACCAGGGCTTCGATTTGGGCCGGGATGTCGCCGATGTTTTCGAAGGGGAGGGCCAGGGGAAGGGCGTTGGAGATGGTGTAGACGTCTTCCAGGCCCGTCGTGAGGAGCAGTTGGCGGGCATGGAGCTTGGTGATGGCGCGGGTGACGGCGTCCGAATCCCTGAGCGCGTCCTGCTGGCCGGCGGGCTGGTAGTGGGCCACGAGGTCTGCGATTTCCTCACGGGTGATGGTGGGATCTGTCTGGGCCGTGACGTGGCGGTCCAGCAGCAGGCGAAGCCGGAGCAGCACAATGGTCTCCACCCGGCTCAGCGCCCGCTGCTGGCGCAGGATACTGGAGCGCGAGCTGCCGCCGATGGCCTCAGGGTCCACAGGCCGCAGGACCGCGATCTTGCGTTCGTGGTCGAGTTGCAGGGTCAGGAACAGTTCGGACAGACGGCTGCGGAGGATGATCTGGTTATCCAGCAACGTGGTCCACAGCTTTTCGTCCCGGCCACCGTCGACATACGGGCCCTTGAGCAGCTTCACCAGCGCCTGGCGCACTTTCATCGAGAGCACACCGGTGTCGCCGGGAAACAACGCCGCGCCGTCCACAAAAGTGTCCCGCGGCGTGACTCCGCGGCTGCGCTCGACAACCGGGGCGTCGTCCTCAACCGGGTGTGCCGCCGTCGTTACTTCTTCAGTCATCGTCAATCCTTCTTGAAGGTGACCACCGGCAGGTACGCCGTGCGGGTGGTGCCGTCGATCTGTTCGTAAGCCAGGCCGTCCCAGCCGTCGCGGTCAAAGGCCGCGCCTTCCTGGAGGGCTTGCGAGAGGAGCGCCCGGATGGAGTTGATGTGCTGCTCCTCCGGCGGCAGCTGGGCCCAGGCCTCGGCCAGGGTGGACGCGCCGGCAACGGCGGCCCGGATGGCGTCCGGACGCGCCTTGCCCGTCCTCGGCGAGCGCACGCGGTCGGAGTCGCTGAACGCGATGGGGTCCGCGAGTTTGGGCGGCACCGCGAACTCATCCGGGTCGAAGAGCTTGACCATGGCCAGCGATTCGAAGCCGGCGTTGAACAGCACCGGACCCCGGACCAGGCCCGGCCGTTCACGTTCGTAAGGCAGCGACCTGATGGCCTGCTCGGCCTCGCGCAGCACCTTCCGGAGGCGCACGGACTGGCGGAAGTCATCGCTTTGGACGTACGTGTTCAGGCTTTCGCTGAGCTTGCCGTAGATGCGCTGGATCTGGCTGTGCTGGTGGCGCAGCTCGGCCACCAGGTTCTTGAGGGTCTCGCGGTCTTCCGGCGACAGGTCGTCCGCGAACTGCCGGCTGAGCACCTCGCCGATGGCCGAGCGGAACCGTACTTGCTGCTGCGGGTCCTCCAGGAACGCCGTGAACGAACGGAAGGTCCGGCCCTCGGGGCTCTGCCGCAGCCGTTTGTCCGCCTCAAGCACCTGGGCCATGGTGGCACCCTTGCTCAGCGACTCCTCGATGATCTGGTTCCGCAGCCCGCCCACGAGTTCCTCGATGCGGTCACGCATCTTCTTGTAGTCGGCGGGCAGGCTGGCGGCGAGGTCCAGGATGTTCCCGGCGGCTTCCACGGCCTCGTCGTCGTCCAAAAGGCCGTCAAAGTCGCCGGAGCTGATGTCCTGGATCAGCTGCTGCCGTTCCCCGATCTCCTCCTCGAGGGATTCCAGCCGTGCGCTCTGGTCCGGGTTGGTCTCATTGGCCAGCTTCTCCACGTCGCCCAGGAGGGTGCCCAGCCGGGACCCGTTCAGGGTGGACCGCTCGCTGGAGAGGCTGTCCAGGAATGCGAGCACGCGGGCGGCCGGCTCGGTGACCTCGTAAACGATCTGTCCCGACTGGTTGCGCCGGGTCAGGAAGTGCTTGCGCGTCCACTCGTCCGCATAGTTCCTGCCGGAGGACGTGCCGGCGGCGGCACCACCCGGCCCGGGCTCCTGGCGCCGGAGCTGCTCAAGGAAGGAGTCGACGTCGGCATGGAACTCCTCGAGCGGAAGCTGCGGGCGGGTGCGGGTAAAGGATGCCTGCAGCACCGCAATCACCCAGGGCGCCGATCGGGTCAGGGCCCAGGCCGGTCCCTTGGTGAGGAGTTCAAGGTCCCTGAGCCGGGCGCTGATCGCGTCAGCGGATGACCTGGCGGAGCGGGGCACGCACTCTCCTTCAGCTGCTTGGGGGATGGTTGGGCAGCCCGGATCGACGAAAACTGCCAACTATAAGGTTAACGCAGACCCTCCCCACCCAACGCGGGGTCACTTAGCGCCCATCACGGGGGCCGGGATGGGCGCTAAATGACCCCGCGTTGCTTTGCAGGGACGAAACCATCGCGACCGGTCCGTGACCTACGCGGCGGTAGCGTTGCGATCCCGTATCGACCCGTTCCCGCGGCGCGCCGGGTCTGGCCGGGCCCCCAAACCACCCCCTACGCTCATGCTACTGATCTCGACCGAAGCAATGGCGCAGCAGGGGGAAGCATGCAGTTCGACCTAAGTGCAGTGGATACATCCACCATGGTGTTTATGGGAACCCTGGCGCTTGCCCTGGTCCTGGTGGCCTTCGTTCTGACAGCGGGCTTCCTGGCCCTGGTGCTGGTGGGGGTAGGCAAACTGGCCTGGTTCCTGGTCGCCACCACGCTGCTGACGGTGGTCCACGCCATCAACCATGGCTGGGACAGGTTGGTCCACAACGCCTCCACGTTGGACATCCCCGGCGACTTCCAGGGCCAGCCAGCCCCTAGCACTGGAAGCTACCCACGGGTAATGTTGAGAGACAGCTAAAGGGTTCTCCAACCCGGCGGATCCATGGCGTGAACCGGCCATCCCGGGCAGAGGAGATACCCCATGAGCTCCGCAACTGACAGTCCCGCCGTCGAAAGCACCATCGGGCCCGAAGCCACCGCAGCGGACGCCCGGGCACTTGCAGAAGCCTCCCGCGAGATTGGCTGGGACCGGCCAAGCTTCGCCAAGGGACTGTACCTGGGGAATTTCGACCTCAGCCTGATCCACCCTTGGCCGAAAGCAAAGGCCGATGACGTGGAACGGGGCGATGCCTTTATGGAGCGCCTCACCGCGTATGCGCGGACCATGTCCGGCCGCGTGATCGAGCGCGATGCCAAAATCCCGGACGAATATATCCAGGGCTTGGCGGACCTCGGCGTGTTTGGCATGAAGATTCCGCAGGAGTACGGCGGGCTCGGGTTGTCCCTGGTCTACTACGGCCGGGCCCTGGCGCTGCTCGGCAGCGTCCACCCCAGCATCGGCGCCCTGATCTCCGCCCACCAGTCCATCGGCGTGCCGGAGCCGGTGAAGGTCTTCGGCACGCCGGAACAGAAACGTGAATACCTGCCCCGCTGCGCCGCCGGGGCCATTACCGCTTTCCTCCTGACCGAACCGGACGTGGGAAGCGATCCCGCCCGGATGGGCAGCACCGCCGTTCCCACGGACGACGGCGGGTCCTACATTCTGGACGGCGTGAAACTTTGGACCACCAACGGGGTGATCGCCGAACTGGTGGTGGTGATGGCCGTGGTGCCGGCCCGCACCGGTGCGGACGGCACCGAGCATAAGGGCGGCATCAGCGCGTTTGTGGTGGAGATGGATTCCCCCGGCATCACCGTGGAGAACCGCAACACCTTCATGGGGTTGCGCGGCCTCGAAAACGGCGTCACCCGGTTCCACCAGGTGCGGGTGCCCGCGGCCAACATGCTGGGCCGTGAGGGCCAGGGCCTGAAGATCGCGCTCACCACGCTGAACACAGGCCGCCTCTCCCTGCCGGCGCTGTGCGTTGCGTCCGGCCGCTGGAGCCTGAAGATTGCCCGCGAGTGGTCCAACGCCCGTACGCAGTGGGGCCAACCGGTGGGCAGGCACGAAGCGGTAGGCAAAAAGATCGCCTTCATCGCCGCGTCGGCCTTCGCCCTGGATGCCGTGTTCGAGCTGTCCGCGGAACTCGCTGACGCCGGGCAGAAGGACGTAAGGATCGAGGCCGCCCTGGCCAAGCTGTGGTCCACCGAGATCAGCTACCGGATCGCCGACGAACTGGTCCAGATCCGCGGCGGCCGCGGTTTTGAGACGGCCGAGTCGTTGGAAGCCCGGGGCGAACGCGCGGTTCCGGCCGAGCAGCAGCTGCGCGACCTCCGGATCAACCGGATCTTCGAAGGCTCCTCGGAGATCATGAAACTCCTGATCGCCCGCGAAGCCGTGGATGCCCACCTTGCCGCCGCCGGCGCCCTGGCGTCCGTGGACGCGAGCCTGCAGGACAAGGCGAGGGCCGCCGTCGGGGCTTCCGGTTTTTACGCCAGGTGGCTGCCCAAACTCGTGGCAGGCGCCGGAATGGACCCTCGGTCCTACGGCGACTTCGGCAGGCTGGCCAAGCAGCTGCGCTTTGTGGAACGGTCCTCGCGCCGGCTGGCACGGCAAACGTTCTACGGCATGGGCCGGTGGCAGGCGAAGCTGGAGTTCAAGCAGGCGTTCCTGGGCCGGGTGGTAGACATCGGCGCCGAGCTGTTCGCTATGGCCGCCTGCTGTTCACGGGCCGAGATGATCCTGCGTACCACACCGGAACAGGGCGCCACCGCCTACGAGCTGGCCGAGGCGTTCTGCGAACAGGCCCGCGTCCGCATTGACGAATACTTTGACCAGCTCTGGCGCAACACGGACGACGGCGACCACGTCCTGTCCCGCAAGGTCCTGGCCGGCGATTACACCTGGCTCGAGGCCGGCGTCCTGGACCAGTCCGAGGGCACCGGCCCGTGGATCGCAGATGCCACGCCGGGGGCCTCCAGCAAGGAAAACCTGCACCGGAAGTACCGCTAGCAAATACTAAGCACACTTGTTATCAGCGGGAAGCAGTGGTTGAGTTGACGTATGAGCAACCAATCGGACCCAGAGGACTACCCGCACCGCGGACCGGTGCACGACGCACGGGCGAACGACGTACCGGTGACGGATCCGCTCCTGACCGACCGGCAAACGGCAGTGGCCAGGGAAAAGGAGCAGTTCGGTGGCATCAAGGTGGGCTCGGCCTTTTTCGGCTGGCTCACTGCCACAGGCATGTCCGTCCTGCTCACAGCCTTCGTCGCCGCTGCGGGAACCGCAGTGGGGCTCGTGAACAACACCACGGTCAATGACGCTCTCCACCAGGTGACCACCAACGGCGCGGCGGGGCTGGCGGGGATCATCGTCCTGCTGGTGATCCTGTTCCTCTCTTACTACTCCGGAGGCTACGTTGCCGGCCGGATGGCCCGGTTCAACGGAGCCAGGCAGGGGTTCATGGTGTGGATCTGGGCGCTGATTGCCGCAGTTGTGGTGGCACTGCTTGGCCTGATCGCCGGGCAGAAGTTCAATGTCCTGGCCAACCTCAACAGTTTTCCCAGGATCCCCGTCAACGAAGGTGACCTGACCATGACGAGCATCATCACCGCCGTTGTGGTCGCCGTGATCGCACTGGTGGGAGCGGTCCTGGGCGGACTCTCGGGCATGCGGTTCCACCGCAAGGTGGACCGTGCGGGCTTCAGGCCCGACGAGACGTACAACGAGGCGTAGGCCAAGGCTTACCGGTCCCGGTGACGCACCGTCAGCTCAGGCCAGCATCACGCCGTCGACGTAGTACCAGCGGCGGTCCTCCCGGATAAAACGGCTGGCTTCGTGAAGGACGCCGCGTTCGCCGCCTTGCCGGTAATGCGCCTTGAACTCGACGGTCCCCTCGGTGTCCAGCGGACCGCCGCGCTCCGTGGCGAGGATGTCCAGGCGGCGCCATTCCATGGCGGGATCCAGTTCGAGGTCTGCGGGCGCGGTTTCCGGATACCAGGTTTTCCGGAGGTACTCGGCGTTGAGCAGGGCAAACGCACTGTAGCGGGAGCGCATCAGCTGCTCCGCGGTGGCGGCTTCGGCCCCGCCGCTGTGGAAGCGCCCGCAGCACTCCATGTACGCCTCACCGGACAGGCAGAGGCAGTTGCCGGCGGGCACGGGATTTTCAGGCATTGCGCTCCTGTACGTGGTTGTCCGGCCTGCTTTCGGGCGGCCTCGTGGATCACTTCCGACTATAGGCGCAGCGGCCTTTGTCATATCCGGTAACAGCTTCGAAACAACCTCGGATGCAGCCTGCCCAAAGGCGGCGCGGCAGGCAAATAGTCCGTATGGTAGTGGAGGGGCGGTTGCCCGTGGTGATGGGTGCCAGGCCGGACTCCACCGCCGGCAGATTGGAGAGGTGACGTGGGAGATTCGACGACGGTTGCCCTCCACCTGACTTTTTTCGGCACGCTCGGACTGGCGTTCCTGATGTTCCTGGGCCTGTTCCTGCTGGTGATCCTCACGCTGGTGCTCGCAGGCACCGGGCGGCTTCTGGTTCTCACGGTGATGACCCTCCTGAGGCGGCGCCCCAGGAACGAAACCCTCCCTCTCGTGCACCTGGCCGGGGAGTCCGCGCCGCCGTCGGACGTCCCTGGCTTAACGCACGACGACGACGCTGCCGCCACCGCTGCCGGAACACCGGCCCGCGCCCGGGTGCTGCGCGGCTGGGGCCAAGCGTTGCGCGGCAGCCGAGATGTCCTCAAACCCTCAGGGCTCCGGCCCCGCTTCCAGTCTGCGGTGGAGCATCACCCGCTGCTGAACGCGGTCCGCAAGGAACCGCAGATACTCGCCGAAGACTGGGCTGCTGCGGTTGCAGAAGCGGACGCGCGGGCCATGGCGCGTGCGCGTGCCGCCGCCCCGCAGATCACGGTGTCGGACCGCGATCTTCCAGGCCCTTCCGTTACCGCGGCAAAGGTGGAAGCGGTGGCCCCGTTGGTGGAGTCGGCGCTGCACGAGGCCGTCGCCGGGCGTGACAAAACCGGACGTGATGCCTCCCGCCCGGACAACGCCGGCGCCGCCCGCACCTTCACCAAGCCGCCGGCCCCGTCACCCCTGTCCGTCCTGGACACCGGCTCCTTGGTATCGCTGCCCGGCCATGCGAAGGGCCTGAAGGCCAAGCTGCCATCGGACGGCCGCTGAGGACCGGCCTGCTCCCGGGCCGTCACAAATTGTCACTCCTCCGTCCCGCATTACCCCGTGCGACGAAAAGCGAAGGACTGTGGCACGAATCGTTTCCGCTCCGCCATGGTCTACTCCCAGGGCGAGTCCGAACAGGTAGCTGGCTGCCCGCGGACGCACTGGCCGGCTGCCCGACAAGCTGGAGATCTCCCTGGTGGAACTCTCGATCCGGTTCGCACTGAACCACCCGGACATCGTCCCTTGAGTACGCGGAACTCCGCCGCCGCTGAGCGCGTGGCCGCCGGACCGCCGTCGTGCGTTCCGGGAAGCCCTTACCCTAAGCAACCATCTCGGCTAGCGTGGAAACCATGGAATTCAGATACCTCGGAAACAGCGGATTCAAAGTCTCGGAAATCACGTTCGGCAACTGGCTCACGCACGGCTCCCAGGTGGAGAACGACGTCGCCTCCCAGTGCGTGCGGGCAGCGCTCGACGCCGGCATCAGCACCTTTGACACCGCGGACGTCTATGCCAACACCGCCGCGGAAACGGTCCTCGGCGAGGCGCTGAAGGGCGAGCGCCGCGAGTCCCTGGAAATCTTCACGAAGGTTTTCGGCCCCACCGGGCCGAAGGGCAAAAACGATCTGGGTCTGTCCCGCAAGCACATCATGGAGTCGATCAACGGCTCCCTCAGCAGGCTGCAGACGGACTACGTGGACCTCTACCAGGCCCACCGCTACGACTTCGAAACGCCGCTGGAAGAGACCATGCAGGCCTTCGCGGACATCGTCCGCCAGGGGAAGGCGCTGTACATCGGCGTCAGCGAGTGGACGGCGGAGCAGCTCCGCGCCGGGCACGCGCTGTCCAGGGAACTGGGCTTCCAGCTGATCTCCAACCAGCCGCAGTACAACATGCTGTGGCGGGTCATCGAGGCGGAGGTGGTGCCGGCGTCGGAGGAGCTGGGCATCTCCCAGATTGTCTGGTCCCCCATGGGGCAGGGCGTGCTGAGCGGCAAATACCTGCCCGGGCAGCCGGCACCGGAAGGCAGCCGGGCCACGGATGACAAGGGCGGCGCGAAGATGATCGAGCGCTGGATGCGCGACGACGTCCTGGCCGGTGTCCAGAATCTCAAGCCGATCGCGGCGGAGGCCGGTCTCACCATGCCGCAGCTTGCGGTGGCATGGGTCCTGCAGAACCCGAACGTGGCCTCGGCCATCGTGGGCGCGTCCCGGCCTGAGCAGATCGCAGACAGTGTTGCCGCTGCGGGCGTAAAGCTCGAGGCAGAGGTCATGAAGAAGATCGACGACGCGATCGGCTCCCTTGCCGAACGCGATCCGGCGAAGACCACGTCCCCCGCCACCCGCCAAGGCTAGGAAGCCTGGATGAATGCCCTGCCAGACTTGGCCGTGACCGGATCTACCGGCGTTTTAGGTGGGATGGTGGCCCGGCAGCTTGCCGGGGCCGGTACCGCCCAGCGGCTGCTGGTGCGCGACGCCGGCCGGGCACCGGAGCTGCCGGGTGCGGTCCCGGTGGTCTTCAGTTACGCAAACACGCCCCAGACCCGCGAGGCGCTGGCAGGGGTGAAAACGCTGTTCATGGTCTCCGCGGCCGAGGCGGAGGACCGGGTGGCCCAGCACTTCAGCTTCATTGACGCCGCTGCTGCCGCCGGGGTGCAGCACGTTGTGTACACCTCGTTCTACGGTGCGGCCCCCGACGCCACCTTCACGCTGGCCCGCGACCACTTCGCCACCGAGGAGCACATCAGGGCGTCCGGAATGGACTTCACCTTCCTGCGGGACAACTCCTACCTGGATTTCCTGCCGCTCCTGACCGGGGAGGATGGTGTGATCCGCGGCCCCGCCGGCGACGGCGTGGTGTCGGCAGTGGCCCGCGAGGACATCGCCCGGTCCGCCGTTGCGGTGCTGCTGGATCCCGCACTTCATGTGGGGGCCACGTACAACCTCACCGGACCCGAGGCCCTCTCGCTGGCCCAGGCTGCGGAAGTCCTGACAGCCGAGACCGGGCGGACCATCACCTACCACCCGGAAACCCTCGAGGAAGCCTACGCATCCCGGGCGTCCTACGGGGCGCCGCCGTGGCTGGTGGATGCCTGGGTGAGCACCTACACGGCCATCGCCTCAGGAGCGCTGGCAGGACTGTCGCCCGATGTGCGGACCCTGACCGGCCGGGAGCCGCTGAGCCTGAAAGAGTTGCTGCGGCAGTCGCACCTGTAGCCACCCCTCTCGTCCTCTGCCCCCGCCCTCTGGAGTTTTTGTCCAGATAATGGCCGAAAACGCACCAAAAAGCCCCATTATCTGGACAAAAACTCCGGGCGGGTGGGCGGGAGTGGTGGGCTTGGGCGGCGTGGTCTCCTAGCGGCCGCGCCTCAGGTGCTCCGCGTTGAGGTCTTCGAGTTCCTGGTCCGTGAGGTCGTCAAAGCTGCGGGCCTCGCGTTTGTCGCTCTTGGAAAACCGCATGAACATCAGGATGATCAGCGGCAGGTCCACTATTTCGCAGATGAACCACAGGAGGTCCCCGGCCAGCTGCTGGTCCCGGAGGGCGCCCGGGAACCAGTCCGCGCCTGACGCCGCAGCCGTCACGTGGTCCAGCACCTGCCCGTTGAGCCGCAGCAGGATCCCGGGGACGGCGTCGATCAGCAGCTCAATGAAGACGAAAACGAACTCCAGCGTGATGAAGGCGCTGGACCGGTGAAAATCGGCTTCCTCGATGATGGGGAGTGCCATCAGCAGGCCCAGGAGTGGAACCCCGACGGTGAGCACCGCCCCGGCTACCGGATCCGTTCGCAGGGTGTAGAAAAACGGCGTGAGGAAGGTGGAAAACAGGGCCAATCCCAGCAGCGGAGCCGCCATCGAGTTGCTGAAAAACCTCACCAGGCGGTGGGACAGCGTGGCGTTCAGCCGCGTGATTCCCTTTGGCGGAAGCGCTGCACGGGCCAGCGTGATGGGTTTGCCCAGGCCGATCAGCAGCGGCACCACAAAGAGCAGCAACGAGATCTTCAGGGTGAACGCCCACCGCAGCTCCGCACTGTAAACGCCGGTGAAACCGCAGGTCAGGACCGTCAGTGATCCCAGGCCCAGGAGATAGAACGCCGCGGTCCGCCACCATGGCCAGCGGCTGCCATTGGCGGCCGCCGACCGCAGGCCGAGTCCATAGAGCACACCGGAGGCAACAATGAGGACAAGGGCGGCCCAGTCGATCTGCCAGGCGCCAACAACAACTTCGAGTGGGGGCACGGCCCAAGGATAGAGGAACTTCCTTGGAAACCGCCGGGACAACCGCGGAGTTTTTGTCCAGATAATGGCCAAAACCGCACCAAAAAGCCCCATTATCTGGACAAAAACTCCGCGGTGGCGGCAGGCCTGAGTCCACTTCTTAAGGAATCCTTAAAACCGGCGGCGCAGACTTGTCTGGACGCGGCCAGCAGGCCGCAGAGAGCGAGCCGGAGTATTTGATGACTGACACC
>DASSIA010000255.1:0-8622 GCA_035692345.1 Arthrobacter sp.
AAGGAACTTGCCAGCAACCAGGTGATTGCCCCGGCATTGGACTCGGGCGCCAAGTCTGTGGCGACCCCGTTCAGCGGCGCCTGGGGAGATGTGCAGCTGTCCCTGACCAACGTGGTTGTCCAGTCCATTCCGGACCTCTCCTCCGGTTCAGTCAGCGATGCCAGCCTGTCCCAGCGGCTTAAGGACGAACAGGCCAAATCACAGACTGCGCTGGACCGGGCCAAGAAATAACACCGGCCCCCGAACTGCGGAAGGTTACGGAAAATGGCTAGCAGCGTTACCGAGCCCCGGCCGTCGGACAGCAGTCCGGCGGCCGGGGCGGCCGCCGGACCCGGGGAATCCCCCCGCCCCGGGAAGCGTCAAAAGGGACTCAGTGAGAAGAACCGGCCGCTGTGGCTCCTGATCCCCGGCGGGCTGCTGATGACTTTGGTCATCCTGATCCCGCTGGCGTTGGGCATCTGGATGTCCCTGCTCGACCTGGACCAGTACTCACTGCGCAAGTGGGTAAGTTCAGAGTTCATCGGCATCCAGAATTACATTGAAGCGGCGCTCACCAGCGACCTCCTCCGTTCCATCTGGCTTTCTGTCTCCTTCGCCTTGATCTCCACCGTGGTGACCATTCCGTTGGGGGTGGCCGCAGCCGTGGTAACCCAGAATGCCTACCGAGGCAGGGCTATTGTGCGCTCTGTTTTCCTGATCCCCTACGTCCTGCCCTCCTTCGTGGTGGCCAGCGTGTGGCGGACCATGTTGCAGCCGGACGGAATCGTGAACGTCACCATGCACCAGTTCGGTCTGGGCGGCGGATTGTGGCTGAACGGTCCGAGTTCGTACTGGACCCTGGTGATGGTGGAGATCTGGGCGGCCTGGCCGTTCATCTACCTGCTGGCACTGTCCGGCCTGCAAGCCGTTGATCACGAGGTCCATGAAGCGTCCGCATTGGACGGAGCCCTCTGGTGGAACAAGCTGAGGTATGTCATCTTCCCGTACCTCAAGGGCCCGGTCTCCCTTGCCTTCCTGCTGGCCACGCTGAACCACATCAACAACTTCACGCTGCCTTACGTACTCTTCGGGGCCCCGGCCCCGTCGGACGTGAACGTGCTACCGATCCTGGTGTACGTGACCAGCTTCCAGAGTTTCCGCTTCGGCCTCAGCGCAGCAATGGCGGTTGTTTCGCTCATCCTGATCGCCATTCCACTGTTTATCTACCTGCGCGCAGTCCGCCTTGACGTGCACGAGGGAGGAACGAAATGACCCTTGAGGCAGCAAATCCGATCGCGCGGCAGAAAAAGGAGCCGATCCGGCGTGACGCGGCCCTTGAGGTCACCAGGCTGATGCCCCGGCCGTTGCTGGTGGTTCTCACGGTACTGCTGTGTGCCCTCGTGCTGGTGCCCATCCTGTACATTTTCCTGGCGTCGCTTAACTCCGACATCGGCGTGGCCAGCGGAGAGTTCTGGCCCAGCAGCTTTTCGCTGGAAAGCTATACCAAAATCTGGACCTCCGTAGGTTTGGCGAAGGCAATCGGCAACAGCCTCATCGTCGCCGGCGCCACCGCGGTCGTCTCAGCCATCATGGCAATCGGCACAGCCTATGTGCTGGTCCGGTTCACCTTCTGGGGCCGACTCTCGATACTCCGTGGCCTGCTGGGCCTTCAGTCCATCCCGGGCACCCTGATGCTGCTCCCCGTGTTTGTGCTGTTCTCCTCTGCAGGCACGTATCTGGGGGTGACCGTGATCGGCACGCTGTGGGGCCTGTTTATCGCGTATCTGACGTTCGCCCTGCCCTTCTCGACCTGGGTGATGGTCACCTATCTTCGCGGCCTGCCCAAAGAACTGGAGGAGGCGGCACGGATCGACGGCGCCTCCAACCTTGGCATCCTCTTCAGGATCATCATTCCGCTCAGTTGGCCCGGCATCATTGTGTCCGGGATTTTCGCCTTCCTGCTGGGCTGGAATGACGTGCTGTTCGCTTCCGTTTTCACAAGGCCTGACACACACACGGCCGCCGTCGCGCTGCAGGTTTTCGCGTCCGCGTCCGAGGGCGGGGCAGTTCCGGTTTACTCTCAGATGATGGCCGCCGCACTGGTCTGCGCCGCACCCGTTGTGATCCTGTACTTCATGTTCCAGAAGTACCTCGTCGGCGGCCTGACCGCCGGCAGCGTCAAGTAAGAACCAACCACCAAACAACTCCGCCCGGAACCAGCATCTGCTGGTTCCGGGCGGAGTTGTTTGGTGCGGTCCTGCTCCGGGTACTCCCGGCGCCGGCGATACCGCCTAAGGCGTGGATCAGCCGGCGTCCTTGGTGGCGTCCGGCTGTGGCTGCGCGGGGGAACGGTCTGCGCCTGGCTGCTCTTCGGCAGGCTGGGCTGCGGCAGCGTGGTCTGCAACGCGGACACCGTACTGGGGCCGGCCGTCGGGGAGGTCCGGGTAACGCACGGCAGCCACCGGGGCTTTGTCCTGAGGGGCGGCTGTGTCCGGCTGCGTACCCTGATCCGCCCCGGCGGGGTGGCCTTGGCCGCCGCCCTGATTAACACCTTGGCCCGGAGTGCCCGCGCCCTGCTGGCCGTAGGGGTCGTTCCAGCTGGCAGGACGGGTGGGCGCGGGGCCGGGCTGGTTGCCGGGCTGGCCGGACTGACCATGCTGGCCGAACTGCGGGTGCTGGTAGCCCTGAGCAGCGTGCGTACCGGAAGCTGCGTCCGAACGGGTCATGGGCAACTGCTGGAGGAGCCGGCGCGCCTCATGGGCCGCTTCCAGCGAAACTATGACGTCATAGTTGGTGGCCACCACTTGGCTGGTGGACGTGAAATCGCGCTTGCCCCGCTGCATGGCGTACGTCACAATGCCGAACAGCATAAAGAAGGCAGCACCCATCAGCACCGAGGCCAGGATGGAGAAGTAGCCTGGCGACGGTGCGAAGAAGGACAGCATCACGCCAACGAACAGGCCGAACCACATGCCGCTGAGCGCTCCGGATAGCGCCACCCGGGGGTAGCTG
Organism: Arthrobacter sp.; assembly: GCA_035692345.1. GTDB lineage: Bacteria > Actinomycetota > Actinomycetes > Actinomycetales > Micrococcaceae > Arthrobacter. The sequence continues at coordinate 2,992 of DASSIA010000255.1, forward strand.
AGCCGTCCCGTGACCCGTTCCACCATTTTCAGTTCGTTACCCACGATGGACACCATGTGGACCGGGAACTGCTGGTCCGCCAAGTAGTCCACCGCCTTCTGGGCATCCAGGTAGGAGGTATACGAGCCAACGGTGTCGCCTGTGGGAACCGTGCGCGCATCGTCCGGCCCGCTGGGGCCGCCGGCCTTGGGAGCACCAAAAATGTTTGACATACACCCATTCTTGCCCATAAGGATGTATGCCGCCTGTAAATTCAGCTAAAAGAGAGCAGACTCGGTAGCCTGTAGACGTGAGTACAAATCTTTCGCGCGTCTTTGTGGCCCGCCTTCTGGGTCTTGACGTCTTCGACCCCTTGGGTGACCGCTTGGGCAGGTTACGCGATGTTGTGGTGCTCTCGCGTGGCGGCCGCGGCGCCCCGCACGTGGTGGGCATCGTCGTCGAAGTTCCCGGCAAGAAGCGCGTCTTTGTGCCGATGACACGCATTACGTCCATCGACCAGACACAGATCATCTGTACCGGCCTGGTTAACCTGCGGCGCTTTGAGCAGCGCGGCGCGGAGACACTCGTGGTCGCGGAAATGTTCGACCGCCGCGTCACGCTCCGGGACGGCAGTGGCGACGCCACCATCGAGGACATCGCCATGGACCAGCACCGGTCCCGCGACTGGTTTGTGAGCAAGCTGTTTGTCCGCAGGGGCCACTCACTGTCCCCGCTCAGCCGGCTGCGCCGAAACGAGACCATGATCATTGACTGGGCCGACGCCCTCCAAGGTGCCCGCACCGAGCCCCAGGCGGCAACCCAGTTCGTAGCCAACCATGAGGACCTCAAGCCCGCGGACTTCGCCGAGGCGCTGCAGGAAATGAGCGACAAGCGCCGCTTCGAAGTAGCCAGCGAACTCCAGGACGAGCGGCTCGCCGACGTCCTGCAGGAGCTCCCCGAGGATGACCAGGTGGAGATCCTCTCCGCCCTTGACGTCCAGCGCGCGGCGGACGTCCTGGAGGAGATGGATCCCGACGACGCCGCCGACCTCCTCGGCGAACTGCCCACCGCCCAGGCGGAAGAACTGCTCCAGCTGATGGAACCCGACGGAGCCGACGACGTCCGGCGGCTCCTCGAATACGACGAAGACACCGCCGGTGGCCTGATGACGCCCGTTCCGGTGATCCTCCCCCCGGAGGCAACCGTCGCCGAAGCCCTGGCGCACGTCCGTCGCGAGGAACTCTCCCCCGCCCTCGCGTCCTCCATCTTCATCACCCGGCCCCCGCTGGAAACCCCCACCGGACGGTTCCTGGGCGTAGTCCATATCCAGCAACTGCTGCGGTTCCCGCCGTTCGAACCGTTGGGCAACCTCCTGGACAAAAACCTTGAGCCGTTGTCGGACCAGGCCCACATCAGCGAAGTGGCCCGCACGCTTGCGACGTACAACCTGAACTCCCTTCCGGTGGTCAATGACGCCGGCCGGCTTGTGGGGGCGGTGACTGTTGATGACGTCTTGGATCATCTCTTGCCCGATGACTGGCGCGCCTATGATGGCGAAGCCCCGATAAGAAAACTGGGAGGCCGCATTGGCTGACACCGGCGCCCCCAAGAATCCCGTCCAGCGGACGGCCGCCAAGACTGTAGCCAAAGGCGGACTCGACACTCCACTGAGCGGCCGCCAGCGCATGCTGCCGAAGTTCTCTCCAAATCCGGATGCTTTCGGCCACGCCACGGAAGGCTTCGCCCGGTTTATGGGCACGCCGCAGTTCCTGGTCTACATGACGGTCTTCTGCGTCTTCTGGCTCGTCTGGAATACGTTCGCCCCGGAAGACTGGCAGTTCGACTCCCGCGCCCTCGGGTACACGCTGCTGACCCTGATGCTCTCGCTGCAGGCCTCGTATGCGGCCCCGCTGCTGCTGCTTGCCCAGAACCGCCAGGATGACCGCGACCGGGTTTCGCTCCAGCAGGACAGGCAGCGCGCCGAGCGCAACCTGTCCGACACGGAGTACCTCACCCGCGAGCTGGCTTCCCTGCGGATCGCGCTGCGCGAGGTTGCCACCCGGGACTACGTCCGGACGGAACTCCGGTCGCTCCTGGAGGACATGCTCGAAGCCCAGGAAGAGCTGCGGACCCACGATCACTCCGGCGCCGGCAGTCACGAGTCGCCACGGGAGAAGGTCAAGGAAAAACTGAAGGAAAAGCGCGATAAGCAGCGCAATCCCCGGACGCAGCAGATTCCCAAGGTCAAACCCGTCCAGGCCTCCCATGCGCAGGCCTCCAAGGCCCCCGCTGCCCAGGACCCTGCCGTCCAGGACCTGGCCGTCCAGACGCAAAACCCCACCACCGAAAGCTGAGCCCTGCCCGCATGAGCGCAACCCTGGATCAGGCAGTCCATGCTGCACTGGCCACCGTGATCGACCCTGAACTCCGCCGCCCCATCACGGAACTGGGCATGGTGGAGTCCGTGGACATCTCGGCGGACGGTCGCGTCAGGCTTGCGGTCCTGCTGACCATTGCCGGCTGTCCCCTGCGCGGGACCATCACTGCCGATTCCGAAAAGGCGCTGTCCGCAGTTCCTGGCGTGACCGCCGTCGAGGTTGACCTGAAGGTGATGAACCAGGCCCAGCGGGACGCCCTGAAAGAACAGCTCCGTGGCGCCGGAGGCCAACGCGGGATTCCCTTCAACCAGCCGGGGTCCTTGACCAAGCTGTTTGCGGTGGCGAGCGGAAAGGGCGGTGTGGGCAAGTCATCCCTGACGGTGAACCTGGCCTGCGCACTGGCTGCCCAGGGGCTCCGTGTGGGCATCGTGGATGCGGACGTCCATGGTTTCTCGGTTCCGGCCCTGATGGGCATCACGCAGGCGCCCACCCGCGTTGACGACATGATCCTGCCTCCGGTGGCCCACGGCGTCAAGGTGATTTCAATCGGCATGTTCGTCACGGGCAACCAGCCCGTTGCCTGGCGCGGGCCGATGCTCCACCGGGCCCTGGAACAGTTCCTGACGGACGTCTACTTCGGCGACCTGGATGCACTCTTCCTCGACCTGCCGCCCGGCACCGGTGACATCGCGATTTCGGTGGCGCAGTTGCTGCCGAAGGCCGAGATCCTCGTGGTCACCACGCCGCAGGCTGCAGCCGCCGACGTCGCCGAGCGCGCCGGCGCCATCGCCACCCAGACGGGCCAGTCCGTAGCCGGCGTTATCGAGAACATGTCGTACCTGGAAATGCCCGACGGCGGCAGGATGGAACTGTTCGGAAGCGGCGGCGGGGCGGTGCTCGCCGAACGGCTCACGACGACGGTGGGCACCGAGGTGCCGCTCCTGGGACAGATTCCGCTGGACATCCTGCTCCGCGAAGGCGGTGACGCCGGCATGCCCATCGTGCTTGGCCGGCCGGAGACGCCGGCGGCAATTGCGCTGACGGAAATTGCCGGAAAACTTGCGGCCAGGCCACGGGGCCTCACGGGGATGAAGCTGGGCCTGCAGCCGCGCTGAACGTGGCCCACCCGGGCCGCGTGCTGTACCGGACCGAGTGGCCTGTGGATGCGGCGGGGCCTACGTGGCTTCGGTATCGAACGGCGCTGGCTCACCCGGAGGCAGCGACTGGACCACCCGTTCCGGACGGACGGGAACCGTCCCGCTGGTGGCAACAGCCCCGGCGCCTGCAACCGCCGCTACGGCGGCCGGCGCTCCGGAACTGACAGGCTTGGTGTCGTCGTCCAGGAGTGCTTCCCGGATGATGCGGCGCGGATCGTACTGACGGGGGTCGTACTTCTTCCAGTCGACATCGTCGATGTCGATCCCGACTTCTTCCTTGATCTGTTCCCGCGCACCGGAGGCAATCCGGCGGACTTCCTTCACCAGGTTCACGAGTTTCTGGGTGTATTCGGGCAGCCTTTGGGGACCGATCACCAGGATGCCGATGATCAGCAGGACGAAGAATTCCGGACCGTTGATTCCCATACTTTAGGAAGATTACCCTTTCCGGAGCCGCACTGGCGATTCCTGCCCACCCGCACCGTTAACTACCCGCATCACGGAGCCAGCATCGCCCCAATTTTGTGGATTCCCCGCTCCAACCGGGCCCCGGGCGAGTCGTCCGGGGCCGTCACCGGCGGGGCGGCGGGCGCGGCGCCGGCAGCAGCATTGATTCCCTCGGCCGCGAGGGCACTGAGCCGCTGCAGGACCGGAACGGCGTCGTCAGCCTGCTCCGCCGGGAGGTCGGACTCAACGGTGAAAATGCCCGCGGCGGTCTCAACAGTGGCCATCCAGGGCGAGAGGTTGCTGACCAGGATCTTGCCGGCGCCCGGACCGGAAATTGAACTGGCGTCCGAGGGATGCTGTTCCAGGATGGTCGCGTAGTGCCGCCCATCGGACAGATGCATTTCCACCGCCGGCCGGCCGTTGAGGACCAGCGCATTGGCGCTTTGGACGTGGAAGCCCAGTGATCCAAGCTCCGGGCACACCCAGCCGTCGGAGCGGAGGGCTGCCAGTTGCGGCCCCTCGAGCTCCCCGCCGTTGGCCGGCAGTTGGGCGGTGTGCTGGACCAGCGTCCCGTTCAGGGCCGGTTGGGCCACGGGAAGGCTGTCGCCCGCCAGCGCGAACGCGCTGACGGCCAGTATCCCGGCGGCAGCGGCTGTTCCGCCCGCGGTGAGTGCCAGCACTTTCACGGCAAGGTGCTGGCGTTGGGCAGGTTCCCGGGCGGCGGCGAGGTGCTGGGTCCTGGCGAGCAACCGGGCCGTCAGGTCCTCGCTGGCTGCCGGCACTGCAGCGTCCCGGAGCCGCTCGATGTACTGGCGTTCGCGGTGCATCGCCCCTGCACATTCTGCGCAGGTCCGCACGTGGTCAGCGCCGCGGTGATGCCGGCGACCGAAGGGGTTCTGGGGCGTCATGGTGCCGATCAGAGGATGCTGGCGATACGTGGCAGTGAAAGCTTTGGCTTGCGCCCCTGCTGCGGGCGCGGATCGCGGTGGGCCAGCTTTTCGCGCAGCATGGTCCGGCCGCGGTGGATGCGCGAACGCACTGTTCCCAGCTTGACGCCGAGCGCAGCGGCCACTTCGTCGTAGGACAGTCCTTCCAGATCACACAGGACGACGGCGGCGCGGAAGTCCGGCGGCAGTTCCTCCAGGGCGGCCTGGACATCCAGGTCAAGGTTGTTCAGTTCGAAACTCTGCTCCGGCCCGGGCTCGCGCCCTGGTATCCGGGACTCGGCGTCCTCGGCCAGCGCGTCGAACCGGATGCGGGTCTTGCGCCGCGCCTGGTCCAGGAACAGGTTGGTGGTGATGCGGTGCAGCCAGCCGTCGAGTGTGCCGGGCTTGAAGTTCTCCAATGACCGGAAAACACGGACGAACACCTCCTGGGTGAGGTCCTCGGCGTCAAATTTGTTCCCGGTCAGGCGGTAAGCCAGCCGGTAGACCTTGGCGGAGTGGTTGGTCACCACTTCCTCCCAGGTGGGCCTGACCCATACAGCGGCGGAATCTTGCGTTCCAGGGACAGGTGCCATACCTGATGCTGACATCGTCCACTCCCATCGTGGATTGCTATCGCCCGGATACTGTTGACATCTCTGGTTCGGCGCCGATCACCTCACGGATGAGCGGATCTCCATCATTTCAAAGTTCGCTGGGAATTTCCTGATCGGCGGGGGTCTTCAG
>DASSIA010000256.1:0-3430 GCA_035692345.1 Arthrobacter sp.
GACCTGGGCGCCCGCGTGATCAAGGTGGAACGGGACACCGGGGACTTCGCCCGCGGCTACGACACCAAGGTCCACGGCATGGCCAGCTACTTCGTCTGGCTGAACCGGTCCAAGGAAAGCATCGTCCTGGACCTGAAATCCGACGAAGGCATGGCCGTGCTGCGCAAGCTCGTCTCCACCGCCGACGTCCTGGTGCAGAACCTGGCGCCCGGGGCGATCGAACGCCTGGGCCTGGGCCCGGACGAAGCCCTGGCGCTGAATCCCCGGCTGATCCACGCCTCCATCTCCGGCTACGGCCGCGGCGGATCCTACGAACAGAAAAAGGCCTACGACCTCCTGGTCCAATGCGAAGCCGGACTGCTCAGCGTCACCGGCACCCCGGATTCCCCCGCCAAGGTGGGCGTGTCCATCGCGGATGTCTCCGCCGGCATGTACACCTATTCCGGCATCCTGACCTCGCTGCTGCAGCGCGCCACCACCGGCCGCGGCGACGTCCTGGAAGTCTCCATGCTCGAGGCACTGGGCGAGTGGATGGCCCAGCCGTACTTCTACGCCGAGTACGGCGGCGCCCCGCCCGCCCGCAGCGGCGCCCAGCATGCCAGCATCGCCCCCTACGGACCCTTCGGCGCCGCTGACGGCACCGTGTTCTTCGGCATCCAGAACGAGCGCGAATGGGCCACCTTCTGCGCCAACGTGCTGCAGCAGCCGGGCTTGGCGCAGGATGCGCGCTTCGCCGGGAACGCGTTGCGCGTGGACAACCGTCCTGCCCTGCACGAGGCCATCAATGCGGTCCTGGGCAGCCTGCCCGCCACAGAAGTCCTGTCCCGGCTCGACGCCGCGGGCATCGCCAATGCCCAGCTGCGGGACATGCACGAGTTCTCCGCCCATCCGCAACTGGCCGAGCGGAACCGCTGGCGGGACGTTGATTCCCCGGTGGGCCCGCTGCGCAGCCTGCTTCCGCCGGTCACGTCCCGCGAGGTTGACGTCCGCATGGACGCGGTGCCGGAAATCGGGGAGCACACGGAGAAAATCCTGGCCGAACTGGGACTGGACACACCCGGCCTGGCCGCCCTCGGAACCATCAACTGAATACCCAGTGATTGCCCCATCAGCCACGGCCCGCCTGCACCGCAGGCGGGCCGTGGCTGATGCCGTATGTTAGGTGGGGAAATTGATCAGAAAGAGCCCGCAGACCATGACCGAGCCCAGCCCGCGCGCCAGCGCACGCCCACAACTGAGCGAGAAGGCCACCGCCCATATCCGCGGCCTCATCATGTCAGGCGAACTGCAGCCCGGAACCCTGGTCCGCCCCGAAACCATCGGCGAGGCCCTGGACATCTCCACCACGCCGGCACGCGAAGCCCTCCAGGCCCTGCGCGTGGAAGGCTTCCTGGAACTCGTGCCACGGCGCGGTTTCATCGTGGCGTCACTGACCGGCCAGGACATCCGGGACCTCTTCCAGGTGCAGGCCCTCATCGGCGGCGAACTCGCCGCCAGGGCCGCCGTCAAGGCCACGCCCCAGGACGTGGCCGAGCTCGAGGCCCTGCACCACGAACTGATCGCAGCCGCCGCCCGCAACGACCACGCGAAGCTCGAAGAAAAGAACCACGCCTTCCACCGCGAGATCAACCTCATGGCGGATTCCCGGAAGATCATCTGGCTCCTGGGCCTGGTCACCCGCTACGTCCCGCGGCAGTTCTACTCCGCCATCCCGGGCTGGCCCCAGGCCACCATGGACGACCACGCCGAGCTGCTCAACAGCATCAAAGCACATGACCCGGAAGCCGCACGGGCCGCCATGCAGGAGCACATCGTGCACTCCGGCGAGCTCCTGGCCGCCCACTTTGACGACCGGATTGCCGCCGCGCGCGTGGACGCATAACCGCTTTCTTAAGGCACGGTTAAGTTTCGCCGTTCCGCCTCCCAAAATCCTGTGAGCCGTACCACATTGGTTACAGCAACACACCACAGCCCCCTCGCTGGGCCACAGGAAACAAGGGAGTTTCAATGCCACGGAACAACGCAGGAGCCCCGCAGAAATCGCGGGTCATCGGAAACGTCATCAAGGGTTGCCTGGGCAACTTCATTGAATGGTTCGACTGGTTTATCTACGCCTCATTCAGCATCTACTTCGCCGCGTCCTTCTTTCCGGCCGGGAACCTCACCGCCCAGTTGCTGTCCACCGGCGTGGTCTTCGCCGTCGGCTTCCTGATGCGGCCGCTGGGCGGCTGGATCCTGGGCATGTACGCGGACCGGTACGGACGCCGCAACGCACTGGCCCTGTCCGTCCTGCTGATGAGCGGCGGATCGCTGATCATCGCACTGACGCCCTCCTTCGCCTCCATCGGCATCGTGGCTCCGATCCTTCTGGTAGCCGCGCGGCTCCTGCAGGGCCTCAGTGTGGGCGGCGAGTTCGGGTCCAGCGCCACGTACCTCTCCGAGATCGCGACGCCGGGCAAGCGCGGCTTCTACTCCAGCTTCCAGTACGTCTCCATCATCCTGGGCCAGCTGGCCGCACTTCTGGTCATGATCGTGCTGCAGCAGCTCCTCACCCCTGCCCAGATGGGCGACTGGGGCTGGCGCGTCCCCTTCGTTGTCGGCGCGGTTGCCGGCCTCGTTGTGATGATCCTGCGCCGCGGCATGGACGAATCCGAGCACTTCCTGATTGAAAAGGCCGGCCGCGAGTCCGCGGGCGCCGCCGCCAAGCCGACGGGTTCGCTCCGCGCCCTGATGCAGTACCCGCGCCAACTCCTGGCCGTCTTCGGGCTGGCCCTCGGCGGCACGGTGGCCTTCTACGTCTACACCACCTACATGCAGAAATACATGGTCAACACCGCGGGGATCGCCAAGGAAGACGCCTCGGTCATCAGCTTCGTCGCACTCCTGGTCTTCGTGTTCCTGCAGCCCCTGGCCGGCGCGTTCTCGGACCGCTACGGCCGCCGCAAGGTGATGCTCTTCTTCTCAATCGGCGGGACGGTGGCCACGGTCCCCCTGCTGACGCTGCTCTCAACCACCACCAACGTCTTCGCAGCCTTCGGCCTGATGATGGTGGGCCTGGTCTTCGTCACCGGCTACACCGCGCTCAGCGCCATTGTGAAAGCCGAAATGTTCCCCACCAAAGTCAGGGCACTCGGCGTCGGCCTCCCCCACGCCATTGTGGCTGCCCTCTTCGGCGGAACCGCGGAACCCATCGCTTTGGCCCTGAAGCAGGCCGGCAGCGAGTCCGTCTTCTTCTGGTACGTCACCGGCTGCATCGCCCTGACCCTGGTGGCAGCCGTCATGGTCAAGGACCCCGCCAAGTCCTCGCAGCTGGAAGCCGACCTCCAGAATGCAGAACCCGCCGCTGACAGCCGGGCGTCTGTCAGCGCCTGATTACGCTTAGCCTTAGGTGGACTACCCGGCGGCGGCGCAGCCCAGGCTGCGCCGCCGC
>DASSIA010000257.1:0-6178 GCA_035692345.1 Arthrobacter sp.
GAGCGGACGACGAGATTCGAACTCGCGACATCCACCTTGGCAAGGTGGTGCTCTACCAGCTGAGCTACGTCCGCATTTGGGCCGCCGTATCCGTGCCGTTTCGGGCATTTCCTCGCGTTCCAACGAGTAAGAACTCTATAGGAGGTTCAGGGATTCTCCAAATCGGGGCTCCCCCAACTGTGGCAATGGTCCTGGATCCCTGCAATCTAGGGGATTTTGCTAATTACAGGCATGTAATTCGATTCGGGTTGTGTCTCGATTTCCATAAACCCCTGCGGGTCGGCTAGCATTCAAAGGCATCGGGGCGATTGGCGCAGTGGTAGCGCGCTTCGTTCACACCGAAGAGGTCACTGGTTCGAACCCAGTATCGCCCACCGAGGAATCTGGTCCGTTTCCGCTCACCGAGCGGAAACGGACCTTTTTTGTGCCGCCTTGTTTGTCAGCCCCTTGTGAAAGAGTCTTTGTATGACTGATCCACTCCTTGCCCACGCCACGGAATACGGCCGCATGTATGCGCGCTCCACCTCCGAACAGTTCTCCGTTCCCTCCATCACCACCGTCATCGGCCAGCAGCCGCACGGCCTGGACGGTTGGTTCGGTTACATGGGCGCCAGCAGCCTGGCGAAGGATCCGCTGCTCGCGGACTGCCTGGGCAGTCCGGCGAAAATCCGGCAGGCAGTCAACCGGGCCTCGAAGGCCGCGGAAACATACCGGGACGAGGCAGCCAAACGTGGTGACCGTGTCCATAACTACTGCGAACAGGTGGCGCTCCGGGCCCTGGGCCGGCCGCACGCCATGAAGGAAACCCGCGAGGCCCTCGCGGCCAACGGCGAGGAAGCCTTCGCCCTGCGGTTTGACGAGTGGTGGGAGCTTTATGGCGTGGAGCCCCTGGCGCCGGAAGTCACGGTCTGGAACAAATCTGTGGGCTATGCCGGGACGCTGGACCTCGTGGCCCGCATCAACGGCCGGATCTGCATCATCGACTACAAGACCAAGGGCACCACGCGGGACGGAACCGTCAAGCCGCTGGACGACAAAGTCGTGATGCAGTTGGTGGCCGGCATGAAGGCAGAGGAAAGCCTTGTGGACCCCGTGGCAGGGGAATGGGAGCCCTGGAAGTACGGCGAGAACCCGTTGCTGCTGGCCGTGGCCATTGGTGAGACGGAAGTCCGGCCGGTCCGCGCCAACCCCGAGGTCCTCAAGCACCACTGGTGGAAGTTCTGCGCCCTGCGCCGGGTCTGGGAACTGTCAGCCGATACCCTGGCTGCGGGCTCTGCCCTTCTGCCGGTGGCTCCGCCGCCGGCAGCGCAGGTCCGCAGCGCCTAGCGGAAGCCCGCCTGCCCAGCGCGGCTGGCCGGAGTCCCGGGACCGGTGCACCTGCACCTAAACTGGATAGGTTCGCCGCTAACGCCCACCGTGAGGAAAGACAGCACATGGCCATTCTGAATATCCGCATCATCGGCGATCCTGTGCTTCGCACGGTGGCCGATCCCGTGACGGAATTCGGTCCTGAGCTCGCCAAGCTGGTTGCGGACATGACGGAAACCATGGAGGACGTGGAGGGCGCGGGCCTCGCTGCGCCACAGGTCGGCGTCAGCCAGCGGGTCTTCACCTATCGCATCGACGGCGTAGAGGGCCACATCATCAATCCGGTCCTGGAAAACAGCGAGGACTACCAGGCGGACCATGTTGAGGGCTGCCTGTCCATCCCGGGCCTGGCGTTCCCGGTCCGCCGCTTCCGCGCAACACGCGCAACGGGCGTTGACCTGAACGGGAATCCCGTCACCCTGGAGGGGGAGGGCATGCTGGCCCGTTGCTTCCAGCACGAGACGGACCACCTTGACGGCATCCTTTTCACCGACCGGCTGGAAGGCGAGGACCGCAAGGAAGCCCTGCGCTCCATCCGCAACGCCAACTATGACGCCATCACGGAACGGACGACGACGAAGCGCGCCAAGACGGTCGGGTCCAGTTTTGGGGGCGCCGGCACCGCCGGTTCCAGCTTCGGCGGCGGCGCCACCACATGAGGGTACTTTTTGCCGGCACCCCCGCCGTGGCCGTCCCGTCATTGGACGCACTGATCAAAGCCGGCTTTGAAGTCGTTTCGGTCCTGACCCGCCCCGACGCGCCGATTGGGCGCAAACGGGTGCTGACGCCGTCGCCCGTTGCTGCCCGCGCCGCCGAGCTGGGAATCGACATCATTCACGCCACCCGCGTGGACGACTCTGTGACGGCGAAAATCGCCGCCGCCAAGCCGGACGTGGCAGCCATCGTGGCCTACGGCGGACTGATTCCGCGCGCCGCCCTGGATGTTCCCCCGCATGGGTGGATTAACCTGCACTTCTCCCTGCTTCCCGCCTGGCGTGGTGCTGCCCCGGTACAGCGGGCCGTGATGGCCGGCGATGACGTCACCGGGGCAGTCACCTTCCTGTTGGAGGAAGGCCTCGACACAGGTCCGGTCTTCGGGACACTGACCGAGGGTGTTGGCCCGGAAGACACTGCCGGGGTGCTGCTGGAACGGCTGTCCCACAGTGGTGCCGTGCTCCTGGCCCAGACTCTGTCCGCCGTCGAGGCAGGGATGGCGGCCCCGCAGCCGCAGGTGGGCGATGTGACTCTGGCCCCCAAACTGACCATCGATGACGGCCGGCTCCACTGGAACCAGCCCGCCCTGGCCATCGGCAGGCGCGCCCGCGGCGTAACTCCCGAGCCCGGGGCCTGGACCACCGTGGACGGACAGCGGGTCAAACTCGAACCTGTCCGGCTCCGGCCGGATATCACTGACCTGCAGCCCGGCGGTGTAATCCTTGATGGGAAGACCGTCCTGGTAGGCACGGGATCCCACGCCGTGGAACTGACGAGGATCCAGCCTTCGGGCAAAAAGATGATGGCCGCCGCCGACTGGGCGCGTGGCATGGCAACACTGGAAAGCGTGGTCTTCGAATGAGCGAGTCCGGCGGTAATGCAGGCGGCAGGGGCGGCAGCGGTAGCGGCGCTTCTGGCAGCGGACGGGGCAACAGCGGACGCGGCAAGGGCGGGCCACGGGATTCCAGCCAGCGAAATGCCCAAGGCCGCGAACGGAACCGTCCCTCCCAACGGAGCTTCACCGAAAACGCTCCGGCGCAGCGGACCCGCCGGGCCGACCCTGCACGGCTGGTGGCTTTTGAAGTCCTTCGTGCGGTAGCCGCCGAGGACGCCTACGCCAACCTGGTGCTCCCATCCCGCATCCGCCATCACGGCCTGGACAAGCGCGACGCCGGCTTCGCCACCGAACTCAGCTACGGCGCCTTGCGTGGCCAGGGCACCTACGACGCCATCCTGGCCCGCTGCGTTGACCGGCCATTGAACGAGCTGGACCCCGCCATCCTCGATGCCCTGCGGATCGGCACCCATCAGCTGATGGCCATGCGGGTCCCGGCCCACGCGGCCCTGGACCAGACCGTTGGACTGGCCCGCGCCGTCATTGGCGCGGGACCGTCCGCCCTCATCAACGCGGTCCTGCGCAAAGTATCGGCGCGCACGCTGGAGGAGTGGCTGGAACTGCTGCTCAGCGACGAAACCGACGAAACCAGGATCGCCTCGATCCGTTATGCCCACCCGGAGTGGATTGTGCGGGCTTTGCGGCAGTCCCTGGTGGCCCACGGCCGTCCTGTCAGCGAAATCAACGACCTCCTGGACGCCGACAACGCCGCTCCGGTGGTCAACCTCGTGGCGTTGCCCGGGCTGGGAAGCCTCGATGAAGCCCTCGAAGGCGGGGCCACGCCAGGAGAACTCGTCGAAGGCTCGGCGCTCTCCAGCGGCGGCGACCTCGGCCGGCTCGCCTCAGTCCGCGAAGGAAGCACCCGCGTCCAGGACGTCGGCTCGCAGCTGGTGGCCCGCGCAATGGCCGCCGTCGACCTTGGGACCGGCAGTGACGGGAAAGGCGAACGCTGGCTCGATCTCTGCGCCGGTCCCGGCGGCAAGGCCGCGCTGCTCGGCGCCCTGGCCCGCCAGCAGGGTGCCACCCTGCTGGCCAACGAGCCCGCACCGCACCGTGCCAAGCTGGTACGCCAGGCCCTGGCCGCAGTTCCGCACGAGACCTGGCACGTACGCACCGGGGACGGCCGCGAGGTGGGTGCGGAAATGGCGGAGAGCTTCGACCGCGTCCTTGTCGACGCGCCCTGCACCGGTCTCGGCGCACTGCGCCGCCGCCCCGAGTCGCGCTGGCGCCGCACCCCCAAGGACCTGACGGACCTCGGACCGCTGCAGCGCGAACTGCTCAAGTCCGCGCTGGCTGCCGTCAGGCCCGGCGGCGTTGTGGCCTACGTGACGTGCTCGCCGCACCCCGCGGAGACCACCGCCGTCGTCAGCGATGTGCTGCGCAAACGGGACGATCTTGAACTGCTCGACGCCGGTGCTGTGCTGGATGGTGTCAGCCTCACCGGCCACCTGGACGCCGGGCACGAACACACTGCCCAGCTCTGGCCGCACATTCACAGCACTGATGCCATGTTCCTGGCCCTCATCCGGAAGAAAGCCTGACCCGTGAAAGGTTCCGCCATGCCGCTATGCTGCATCAACCCGAGCATCCTGTCCGCCGACTTCGTCAACCTCGAAGCCGAACTGCAGCGCATCAGCAACGCTGACGCCGTGCACGTGGACGTAATGGACAACCACTTTGTCCCCAACCTCACCATCGGGTTGCCCGTAGTCCAGCGGATCCAGGCTGTCAGCCCTGTTCCTTTGGACGCGCACCTGATGATCTCCGACGCCGACCGCTGGGCGCCGGGGTTCGCCGATGCCGGGCTGGCATCGGTGACCTTCCACGCTGAGGCGTCCATCGCACCGGTCAAACTGGCCCGCGAACTGAGGGCGCGCGGCTCCAAAGCCGGCATGGCGCTGCGCCCGGCCACCGCCGTGGAACCGTACCTGGACATGCTCGAGGAACTGGACCTGCTCCTGATCATGACAGTGGAGCCGGGTTTCGGCGGCCAGGCCTTCCTGGACCTGACCCTGCCCAAGATCCGCCGGGCCCGCGCGGCCATTGACGGCTCCGGAATCAATGTCGCCCTCCAGGTGGACGGCGGCATCACCGAGGAAACCATTCTCCGGGCGGCCGAAGCAGGTGCGAACGTCTTTGTGGCGGGTTCGGCTGTCTACGGTGCGGACGACCCCGCAGCAGCCATCGGACGGCTCCGTGAGGCAGGCAGCATAAAGTTACGTGCCGCGTCCGCGGAATAGTCTGGGCCACCTCGTGGTTGTGGCACAATAGCAACACACAATACGTGCTCCGGGGTCGGTGTAAGTCCGAACCGGCGGTGACAGTCCGCGACCCGCGAGCCGGCCCTTCCCACCAGGGAAGGAACCGGCGGACGGTTGAACCGGTGAAATTCCGGTACCGACAGTTAAAGTCTGGATGAGAGAAGCACGTACAGCTGTATCTTCGGCGTCCCAGGGCGCCGCGGCCTTCTGCTGTCGTATACCCCCGGAGCCATCGCGGTTCTAGAGGGAAGGAACGACACAACACACATGAACCCCATGCGATGGCTCTTTGAAGCCAAAATTTCCCGTGTTCGGGGAACCGAAGCCACCACACCGGTGGCTGCCCCATGACCCGGATCGAAAAAGTGACGGCGTTCAGCGCCGCCGAAACCGCTGCCATGGACACAGCGCTCGAAGCAGCCCTGCGGGGACCGCGCGGAGCGAATCCGCTGGTGGGCGCCGTCGTTATCGATGCTTCCGGGCACCAACTGGTCACCGGGTACCACCGCGGCGCCGGTACCCCCCACGCCGAAGCCGACGCGATCGCCCAGGCCCAGGCAGCCGGAATCGACCTGGGCGGCTGCACGATGGTGGTCACCCTCGAGCCCTGTGACCACCACGGCCGCACCGGGCCGTGCAGCCAGGCCATCATTGACGCCGGAATCGCAGACGTGGTGTACGCCGTCGACGATCCGCATGACCCTGCGGCGGGCGGCGCTGCGACCCTCCGTGCAGCAGGCGTGCGCGTCCGGAGCGGGCTCTCGGCCGAAGCGTCATTCGAACTGAACCGCGAGTGGTTCCAGGCTGTGGCTGCGAACCGCCCGTTCGTGACGCTGCACATTGCCCAGACCCTGGACAGCAGGATCGCCGCGGAGGACGGAACAAGCCAATGGATCTCCTCGCCGGAGTCCCTCGCTGACAACCACGGGCTCAGGCGCCG
>DASSIA010000258.1:0-3451 GCA_035692345.1 Arthrobacter sp.
GACATAGGCGCTGTTCTGGCTGGCCAGGATGTTGGCGATGGTGGGCTTGCAGATATCACAGCCCGCGCCCGTGCCGTATTTGGCCATGATCTCTTCGAAGGAGGTCAGCTCCAGGACGCGGATGGCGTCGAAGAGTTCCTGACGGGAGAGTTCGATGTGTTCGCAGAGGGCCTTGGAGACCTCGACGCCGGACTTGGTGAGTTCGGTTTCCAGCAGCTTCTTCAGCATCGGCACGCAGGAACCGCAGCTGGTTCCGGCGCGGGTGCAGCCCTTGAGCTCGCCGAGTTCCTGGACGGGGGCGTTGCCGTCGCAGGCACCGCAGCCGTTGATGGTGTCGCGGATGGTTCCGGCTGCCACGTTGTTGCAGGAACAGAGGATGGCATCGTCCGGCAGCTCGGTGTCCGGGGCGTCGCCGCCGCCGGCCGCGCTCAGGTAAGCACCGGGTTCAGCGGCGAGCTCGCGGCCCAGCAGTGGGCGCAGGCTCATGTAGGGGGATGCGTCGCCGACAAAGATGCCGCCGAGCAGGGTCTTGGCATCATCGGTGGTGACGATCTTCTGGTAAACGCCGCGGGCGGGGTCTGCGTAGACGATCTCGAGCGAGTGCTCGGTCCGGGCGAACGCGTCACCGAAGCTGGCGACGTCCACGCCGGAGAGCTTGAGCTTGGTGGCGGTGTCGAAGCCGGGGAACGTGGCGGCTCCGCCGTGCAGGCGGTCAGCGACGATCTCGGCCATGGTGTTCGCAGGGGCAACCAGGCCGAGGCACATGCCCTCAAAGTTGGCCACTTCACCGATGGCCCAGATGCCCGGTACTTCCGTGGCGCAGTAGTCGTTGATGACGACGCCGCCGCGCGGGCCCAGGCTGAACTGTGCGTCCTCGCCCTCGGCTGCGCGGAAGAGTTCGTCGCGGGGCTTGACGCCGATGGCCACAATCACAAGGTCGGCGGGGATGATCCGCTCGTCGGCCATCAGCACGCCGGTGACCTGGCCGTCGTCGTCGGCGAGGACCTGCGAGGGGAACACGCCGCCGTGGACCGTAAAGCCCTTGGCCTCGATGAGGCGTCCCAGTGCCTGGCCTGCGCCTTCATCGAGCTGGGTGTTCATGAGCCACGGTGCGCCGTTGATGACCACGGGCGTCGCGCCGAGCTGCGCGGTGCCGGCCGCTGATTCGAGGCCCAGGAGCCCGCCGCCGATGGTGACGGCGTTGATCTTGCGGCCCAGCTTTTGCGTGAGTTCCGCGATGGCCTTGTTGATGGCCCAGACGTCTTCCAGCGTGCGGTAGACGTGCACGTGCTCGGCGCCAGGAATGGGCAGGCGCGCAGCGTCGGAGCCGGTGGCCACCACCAGGTCGTCGTATTCGAAGGTGTTGCCTGCAGCGGTCTCAACCGTCTTTGTCCCGGCATTGATCTTGACCACGCGCTCGCCGGTCTTCAAGGTCAGGGAGCAGTGGTCCCACATCGAGGCGGAACCCAGGGTCAGGTCCACGTCGCTGTCCGTCAGTGCCTTGGAGAGCGCCACACGGTCGTAGGGGAGGTGGGCTTCCTCCGTGAGGACCGTGACGTCCCAGCCCTCGAGGCCCCGGGTGTGCATGGCATCGGCGAAGCGGTGGGCAGCAGGGCCGCCACCGGCGACGACGATCCGGCGCGGTGCCCGGCTCTCTGTGTCCTGGCGTGAAGTCTGTTCGGTCACTGTGGGCCTTTCGCATGGGCCGCAGACGGTGTTCTGCGACTTTCTCTGACGAGGTGTCCATTCAGACTAGGCAGCCGCAGTTTCGCTTCAGTTTCCCTTGTGTTTCGTAGGCTTAACTTCTGCATCACGAACGCGTTTCCGATCGGGTGAGGTCTCTTTTACGCGCCGGACACATTCACTGCACGCCTTTGAAACACCCGTTGCCTAGGTTGTTCGTATGGCCATAAACGTGGCCGGACAAGCGGACAGACAAGCACGGGGAGATGAACCGGACATGACGGCAACACTGGAACTTGGGGCGCTCGCCACCGACATCGCTACAGGCTGGCACCGGGTCTGCGCCATAGACGAGCTGGAGCTCTCCTGGGGCGAAGCAGCACTCGTCGCCGGCCGGCAGGTAGCACTCTTCCGGACCGGCCCCAGCGAGGTTTTTGCGGTGGCCCACGAAGATCCGGCCACCGGCGCCCACGTGATGGCCCGTGGCATCCTCGGCTCACGCGGCACCCGCCCCACTATCGCTTCGCCGCTGCACAAAGAGGTCTACGACCTGGAAACCGGAGAATGCTTCGGAACCCCTGCGGTACGCCTGGAAACCTTCAGCACGCGCATTTCCGACGGTTTCGTCGAAGTTGAGGCCTAGAAGGTCCGGTCAGAGTCCGAGGGCTTCGCGGACGTCGCCGAGCACATGGTCCAGGGCGGTCCGGGCCGCCTGGCGGGCTTCGGGCAGTTCAGCCGCTGACTCAACCTGGAGAATCACTTCCAGATAGCACTTGAGCTTGGGTTCGGTGCCACTGGGCCGGATGATCACGCGTGTCTGGTCCCGGGTCAGGTACAGCAGGCCATCGGTCGGCGGCAAATGCCCGCTCCCTTCGGCCAGGTCCACAAAGGTCTCCACCGCGGAGGAACCGAACGAATCGGGCGGGCTGACCCGGAGCCGGTTCATCATGGCGTCGAGCAGGCCAAGATCCGCCACGCGGATGCTCAGCTGGTCGCTGGCGTGCATCCCGTGCTGGAGGTAGAGGTCGTCCAGGGTGTCGAAGATGGTTCTTCCGTCGGCCTTGGCGGCTGCAGCCAGTTCCGCGATGAGGACTGCAGCGGAGATGCCGTCCTTGTCCCGGACAAGTTCAGGGGCTACGCAGTAGCCCAGCGCTTCCTCGTAGCCGTAGACCAGCCCGGGCACCCGGGAAATCCACTTGAACCCGGTCAACGTTTCCTCATGGGCGTATCCCGCCGCGGCGGCGATGCGGGACAGCAGCCGCGAGGACACAATCGAATTGGCGAACACACCGGCGTGCGCGCCACCGCTGGCGTGGTCCGCATGGCCGGTGTCCGCACTGCCTGGGGCTTCGCCAGCGCCGGCCGCCAGCCGGGCCACGATGTGCGCCCCCAGCAACGCGCCGACCTCGTCGCCGCGCAGCATGCGCCAGGCGCCGGTGTCAGGATCCTTCGCCGCCACGGCCGCGCGGTCGGCGTCGGGATCGTTGGCCAGGACAATGTCGGCGTCCACCCGGGCGGCAGCCTCCAGCGCCAGGTCCAGCGCGCCTGGCTCTTCCGGATTCGGAAAGTTCACCGTGGGAAAGTCCGGATCCGGCTCAGCCTGTTCGGCCACGAGGGTGACATCGGCAAAGCCGGCAGCATTCAGCACGGCTACGGCAGTTTCGCCGCCGACGCCGTGCATGGGCGTCAGGACAATCCTCAGGTCGCGGGACGGGAAGCGGCCCGCATCGGCGAGTGCCGCCGTCGCGCGTTCATAGTCCGCCGCAAC
>DASSIA010000259.1:0-4573 GCA_035692345.1 Arthrobacter sp.
TGCCTGTTCCGTGCCGAGCGGCGTGAGGATGCCGTGATTGACGGCGTTGTTCAGGAAGAGAACCTTGGCAGGTTCAATGAAGATGGAGGTCAGCGGCAGCAGGCCGTTGTGGACGAGGAATTCGACGACGGCGCTGGCGCCGTTGCTGAAGGCCTTCACTACCGGTCCGATTACCAGCATGCCGAAGATGGCCAGGGCGGCCGCCACGATTCCTGCAGTGAAGTTGTCTATCAGCATCTCGAAGCCCGGCTTGACCCGGCCTTCCCATATCTTGTCCAGCTTCTTCATGATAAAGGCGGTGAGCGGTCCCATGATCATGGCGCCGATGAACATGGGGATGTCCGTGCCCATAATCACGCCCATGGTGGCCGCGGCGCCCACCACGCCGCCCCGGACCCCGTGGACCATGCGGCCGCCGGTGTAGCCGATCAGCAGTGGAAGCAGGTAGGTGATCATGGGGCCAACAAGCTTGGCCAGTGTCTCATTGGGTGTAAAACCGGCGGGGATGAAGAATGCTGTGATGATGCCCCAGGCGATGAATGCGCCAATGTTGGGCATGATCATGCCGGACAGGAACGTCCCGAACTTCTGGACGCCCACGCGCACGCTGGTGCGGGGTTTTGCAACTGTCTGCGTTGCCATGTGATTTCCTAACCGTCATTCCTGCTGCTGTGCAGGATGGGTCTGATATTTACGACGACGTGCTGGAGGAGATTCGGTGCAGCCATTCGAGGAACAGTTTGAGTTCCGAGCTTGAGAGCTGGTCAGAGTGCGATGCCTGAAGCGCGGCATTCAGGGCAATCGCTGCCACCACCACCGAGGACTTTCCGGAGTCTTCCGCGGCGGCCCCTTCGGCTTGTGCCGCAGCTACCGCAAAAATCATGGCGTCCCGGGTCATAGTGGATAGTTCAAGGTTCCGCTCGGCGGCGGGTTCCGCAATCAGCATCAGGGTCACACCCACGTTGGCGGCCAGGATGGACCTGGCTGCTTCGCGCGGCTGGACGTTCAGCTGGCCCGCTGCCGCTGCCTTGTTCAGCATCTCCTCCATCAGCGCCTCGGCATCGGCAACGATGGCAGGGCGGCTTTCGGGGCGGATATTGCCGAACATCACCAGGTACAGTTCCGGCTGTTTGAGCCCGAACTGGACGTGGTTGTCCCACATGCGCCGGATGTCCTCCAGGGGATGTCCGGACGGGGCGAAGTCCCTCTCGCCCGCAACGTACTCTTCAAAACCTGCGGCGACGACGGCGTCGAAGAGACCTTCCTTGTCACCGAAGTGGTGGTACAGGGTGGGAGCCGTGACCCCTGCCAGCTGTGTGATCTGGCGAGTGGACACGGGTGCTCCCGCGGATTTTGCCAGCAACTCGGCTGCCGCACGCAACAGACGCATTTTGGGGGGAAGCTGGCCATCCAAACTCATAGCCGCTACCCTATCACCTATAGCATTGCTATATGAACTGAATCACATACAATTTTTTCAGGCGCGTTTCCGCCCTCGCACACAGTGGTCGCGGCGGCCCCGGCATGGCGCCGGGATAAACCCAGGCGGGCCTGGCTACCGGCAGAGAATGAGGATCTTCAGTGCAGACCTTCCCAGGAGTAGGCGTCAGCCCCGGCCGCATCATCGGAACCGTCCGGCAGATGCCCAAACCGATCAGCGAACCCCCCGCCGGCGAACAGCTGGCCACCGGCACGTCCGCGGAAGAGGCCACCGCCGGACTCAAGGCCGCAGCGGCCGCCGTCCATGACGAGCTCAAGGCCCGCGCCGAGACCGCCAGCGGAGACGGCAAGGCGGTACTGGAGGCCACGGCACTGATGGCCAAAGACACCATGCTCCTGAAGAACGCCGCCAAACTGATCGCCCGCGGCACCTCGGCGCAGCGCGCCATCTGGGAAGCCGGCGCCTCGGTCTCCGAAATGCTGCACAACCTCGGCGGCTACATGGCCGAACGCGCCACCGATGTCCTCGACGTCCGGGCCCGCATCGTGGCCGAGCTCCGCGGTGTCCCCGCCCCGGGCATCCCCTCCGCCAGCACGCCGTTCATCCTCGTGGCCGAGGACCTGGCCCCGGCGGACACGGCCACGCTGGACCCCGAAAAGGTGCTGGCCCTGGTTACTGCCGGCGGCGGACCGCAGTCCCACACCGCGATCATTGCCCGCTCTCTGGGGCTGCCCGCCGTCGTCGCCGCCGCCGGCGTGGACGAACTGGCCGACGGTACCGAGGTGTTTGTGGATGGCGCCGCCGGCTCCATCTCGGTGGACCCGGATGACTCCCAGCGCGCCGCCGCAGCGGCATGGGCCACCAACGCGTCCCTGTTGGCAGTGTTTGACGGCAACGGCACGACGGCGGACGGCCACCTGGTGCCGCTCCTCGCCAATGTGGGCGGCGGCAAGGATGCCGTGGCAGCTGCCGGCCTCAACGCGCAGGGCGTAGGGCTGTTCCGCACGGAGTTCTGCTTCCTGGAACGCGATACGGAACCCACCGTGGAAGAGCAGGCCGCCGCGTACAAGAGCGTGTTCGACGCCTTCCCCGGCAAGAAGGTTGTGCTGCGCACCCTGGACGCGGGCGCCGACAAGCCGCTGCCGTTCCTGACCGACGCCACCGAACCCAACCCGGCCCTCGGCGTCCGCGGCTACCGCACCGACTTCACCACCCCGGGCGTGCTGGAGCGCCAGCTGCAGGCGATCGCCCTCGCCGGGAAGGACTCTGAAGCTGACGTCTGGGTCATGGCCCCGATGATCTCCACCGCGGAGGAAGCAGCCCATTTTGCCTCGATGTGCGCCGCCGCCGGGATCACCAACCCGGGCGTGATGGTGGAGGTGCCGTCCGCGGCATTGACCGCCGAAGCGATCCTGCGCGAGGTGGGTTTCGCGAGCCTGGGCACCAACGACCTCACCCAGTACGCCATGGCCGCGGACCGCCAGCTGGGCCCGCTCGCCAACCTGAACACCCCGTGGCAGCCGGCCGTGCTGCGCCTGGTGGGGCTCACTGTGGAAGGTTCCCGCGCGGAGGGCAACAACAAACCCGTGGGCGTCTGTGGTGAGGCGGCAGCTGACCCGGCCCTCGCCGTCGTACTCACTGGTTTGGGGGTCAACACGCTCTCGATGACCGCACGGTCCCTGGCCGCCGTGGCGGCAGTCCTGAAGACCGTCACGCTCGCCGAGGCGCAGGAATTGGCCAAGCTGGCCTTGTCCGCACCCAGCGCCACCGAGGCCCGCGCCTGGGTACGGGAAAAGCTGCCCGTCCTCGAAGAACTCGGCCTCTGACCGCCCTTACCACCGCATCAAAGCACCAGGAGGAACCATGCCCGAACGCATCGCCACCATCGCCAGCCGCTCCGGCCTGCACGCGCGCCCCGCCGCGCTGTTTGCGGAAGCAGCCGGAGAGGTGGGAGTGGATGTCACCATTGCCATGCAGGGCGACCCGGAGGACGACGCACTGGACGCATCGTCCATCCTGTCGCTGATGACCCTGGGCGCCGCCAAGGGCGATGTTGTGGTGCTCCGCGCAGACGGTGACGGCGCCGACGCGGCACTGGATTCGCTGGTCAGGCTCCTGGAAACGGACCTCGACGCCGAATAAGGCACACCGAATACGGCACGACGCCGGAGCGCACGTTCGGCGGTGCGCTCCGGCGGCCGGGACTACGGCGGCGGTGTTCAGCGGCGCAGGTCAGCCACGTCGTTCAGGCACGCCATTTCAGGCGGTGACGCCGAACCCGTCCACCGCCCGGACCCAGCTGGTGATCGCGGCCGCGGCCGGTCCCGGGGCCGTGTGCTGGAAAACGTGGCCCTGGCCAGGGATTTCGGCCAGGCTGCCCAGGGGAGCCTGGGCGGCCAGCCGTTGGCACCAGGGGCGTCGTGCCACCGGATCCCTGCTGCCGCGCAGCACCAGGACCGGCTGGCAGACACCCTGGACCCTGGTCTCGATGGGATACTCCATCATCACGGGCAGCTCTTTCAGGTACCAGCGTGGGCCGGCGCGGAAATAATCCGTGAACACTACGGCGTTCGACGTCAGGCTCTCACAGAACATGGCGTCGCGGGTCAGGTCTGCGGCCTGGCGCAGCACCGATTTCCTGCCAGCGTCCACCACCGGACCCATCAGCACCACGCCGGCCACCAGTTCGGGCTCCTGCAGGGCAAGTTCAACGGCGTACTGCGTTCCCATGGAATGGCCCACAACGACGCAGGATGCCACGCCGGCGTCGACTAGCGCCGCGCGGACGAAGGCCGCGTACTCACCCACAGGCACCTGCCGCCGCGGCCGGGGTGCGTCGCCGAAGCCGGGGAGGTCGAATGAATAGACGTCCGATCCCTTGGCAAGCTCCAGGTGCAGGCGGGCCAGATAGCGGTGGGAAACGCCGATGCCGTGCAGCAGCACATACGTGCGCCGCGGACCGCTGCCCGCAGGCCGGAGCGAGGCGTAGAGCCTGCCCGCCAGCCCGCCGGATTCAATGTCCTGGCCGCCACTGAGTTTCATCCAGCGAGCATACCGCCGCAGCCCATGATGGCGCCGTTAGGCTAAGGCCATGGCACTGATAGCTCCGAGAGTGACGGCCGCGCTTCCTCC
>DASSIA010000260.1:0-5370 GCA_035692345.1 Arthrobacter sp.
GTCACCCAGCAGCGGGTTGGCGAGCTGGGACTGGCGGGCGCGCATCCAGTTCCGGTTGCCCTTGACGGTGTTGATTTCACCGTTGTGGGCGATGGTGCGGAACGGCTGGGCCAGCGGCCAGGACGGGAAGGTGTTGGTGGAGAAGCGCGAGTGGACGATGGCCAGCTTCGTCTTGAAACGCTTGTCCGAGAGATCAGGGTAGAACGGCTCCAGCTGGGCCGTGGTGAGCATGCCCTTGTAGACGATGGTGCGTGAGGACAGCGACGGGAAGTACACGCCGAACTTGTTCTGGGCACGCTTGCGGATCCGCCAGGCGCGTGAGTCCAGCTCGTTGCGGTCCAGTTGCTCACCGGTTGCCGACGCAAGGAAGGGCTGGGAGAAGTAGGGCATGCAGGCGCGGGCCATGGCGCCAACAAGGTCCGCGACGATGGGCACTTCGCGCCATCCCAGCACGGTGAGGCCTTCATCGGCGGCAAGGCCTTCAATGCCGGCCTTGGCAGCGTCGGCTTCGCGCTGCTCGGCAGGCAGGAAGGCGGTACCGGCCACGTACTGACCGGGTGCGGGGAGTTCGAATTCGGTGACCGCGCGGAAGAACTCGTCGGGGATCTGCATCAGCAGGCCGGCACCGTCACCGGTTCCTTCGTCGGCACCCACAGCACCACGGTGCTCCAGGTTGCGGAGCGCAGTCAGCGCAGCGTCGACAATGTCGTAGCCGGGCTCGCCGCGGAGCGTGGCGATGATCGCAAGGCCACACGCGTCTTTTTCGTTATCCGGGTTGTACAGACCCCGGGCCTCCGGCAGCGCGGCGAAGCGCTTGAACGGCGAGACGGGGCCCTGCGATCCTATTTTTTCGGACCAGCGTGGGCTATGAAGATGGGTCATTGAAGACGTCCTTCCTCGAGATCGTGCGTATGGAAGGGACACCGTTGGCCCGCCTTGTAAGCGCCTATATGTTGGGCACAACAAAGTGTTAATTACTGGAAATTGTAGGCCAGAGCGGCCTGCTGAACGAACAGTTACGCAGGCCCTGACCTGGACTTGACCGGCCTGCTGCTGCCAGCTGACCGGATAGGCCCTGTTGCCACGACGTTGTGGTCCGGGCGCCGAAGAGCCTTGGCTCTGCTGCCCTGCAGTACTGGCGTCCTAGTTACTGGTGCCAGCCTCCGGTGTGGATTCCGCTGCCTTGTGGCGGGAACTTCCGGTTGCCGGCGACTCCGGATCAGGCTTGTCGCCGTCCCGGAACGCCGGTTCCTCTTCCATTGGGGCGGAAGGGACCCGGGCACCATTTTGGTTATCAGGGACATTATCACGCGATTCACTATCCGAGACAGGAGTGTCCGTATCGCGGACCACACTTTCTTCTGTCCCGGCGGCATCCACGGGGACGCCACCTTCCGGTTCACGGCCCGCCAGATATGGTGTGTCCGGCTCCGGCCGGCCTTTCAATCCAACAAGGACAAACACGATAAGTGCTGCCGCGAAGACAAAGATGCTGGTCCAGACATTAAGCCTGGTGGTAATGCCGAACAGGTTGATCTGCTCGGCATCATCGATGCGCATCGCTTCGATCCACACCCGGCCCAGCGTGTAGTACATGGCGTAGGCCCAGAAGAGCCGGCCGCGGCGGAAACGGAACTTCCGGTCCAGCGCGAGCAGGATGAGCACGCCGCCAATGTTCCACAGCGACTCATAGAGGAACGTGGGGTGGAAAAGCGTGTCTGCCGGCATGCCCGCGGGGAAGTTGGGATTGTTCGCATCAATCTGCAGGCCCCACGGCAACGTGGTGGGCCCGCCGAACAGTTCCTGGTTGAAATAGTTTCCCCAGCGGCCAACGGCCTGGGCCAGCAGCAGTCCTGGCGCCGCTGCGTCGAGGAACGCGGTGAGTTTCACACCCGCGCGCCGGCAGCCGATCCAGGCCCCCAGGACGCCCAGGACCACGGCGCCCCAGATTCCAAGGCCGCCGCGCTGGATCTGCGGGATGAGCCACAGGTCCCCGGTCCCGTCGAAGCCTGGCCCAAAGTAGGCATCCGGGGACGACACCACATGGTAGAGGCGGCCGCCGATGATGCCGAACGGAATCGCCCAGATGACAATGTCCCAGACACTGCCTTCGGGCGCGCCACGGCGGGCCCATCTGACGGACGTGAGCCACAGACCGGCAATGATGCCGGCGAGGATGCACAGGGCATACGCGTGGATACGCAGCGTCCCCCAGGGCAGCGGGATATCGAAGCCGGACCAGTCCGGGCTGGGGATGCTGGCCGGTACTGAGGCGGCGGCCTGAAGGAGGATTTTCATGGCGGTCAGACTTCTTCCCTGACCAGGCCGGAGCTCAGGTCCTTGGTCAGCGCAGCGACGGCGGGGACTCCCCCGTCACGGAGCGCGGCAACCAGCGCCGTGCCAACGATGACACCATCTGCGTACGCTGCGATCTCACGCACATGGCTGGCGTTGGACACACCGAGTCCCACGCACACTCGGTCGGCTCCGGCGGCGTGGGTGTCTGCCACGACCTTCTCGGCGCTGCTGCTGACGGCCTGGCGCGTGCCCGTCACGCCCATGATGGATACTGCGTAAACGAAGCCCCGGCTTGCCTTCACCGTCATGGCCAGGCGTTCCGGGGTGGAGGACGGTGCCACGAGGAACACCCGGTCCAGCCCATACTTGTCCGAAGCAGCAAACCATTCCGATGCTTCGTCCGGGATGAGGTCCGGGGTGATGAGTCCGGCTCCCCCGGCCTCGGCCAGGCGCCGGGAGAACTCGTCCACGCCCATCCGGACGACGGGATTCCAATAGGTCATCACCAGCACGGCGACGTCGGTGGCAGCCGTAATGCCCGCAACAACATCGAAGACGCTGGCCACGCGGAAACCGTTGGCAATGGCCTCGGTGGTGGCTGCCTGGATGACGGGACCGTCCATGACTGGGTCTGAGTACGGGATACCGATTTCGATGAGATCGGCGCCATTGCGGGCCATGGCGATGCCGGCGTCGATGCTTTCCTGGACGGTGTGATATCCGGCCGGCAGGTACCCGATCAGAGCCGCGCGGCCTTGGGCTTTGGCGCGGTCGATCGCGGCGGCGGACTTGCTCGTGATCTGTTCAGTCATCAGTTCTGGTCCTCTTTGACGTCTGCAGCGCCGGCTTCGGCCACGCGCTCTGCCGGGCCCTTGGGCTTGCGGGTGGAGAGGGTGGTGCCCTTGACGTTACCGTCCTCGTCCAGCATGTCGAACCAGGCGGCAGCCGTCTCAACGTCCTTGTCGCCGCGGCCGGAGAGGTTCACGATAACAATGGTGTCCGACGGCGTGGCCTTGCCTTCGGTGAGGCGCTGGCCCACCTTGATGGCGCCGGCCAGGGCGTGCGCGGACTCGATGGCGGGAATGATTCCCTCCGTCCGGCACAGCAGCCTGAAGGCGTCCATGGCTTCGGTGTCCGTGATGGGCTCGTAGGTGACACGGCCGATGTCGGCAAGGTAGGAGTGCTCCGGGCCGACACTCGGGTAGTCCAAGCCAGCCGAAATCGAGTGCGATTCGATGGTCTGGCCGTCTTCGTCCTGCATGAGGTAGGAACGCGCACCGTGCAGTACGCCTGGGCGGCCGAGCGTGATCGCCGCGGCGTGGCGGCCGGTATCGACGCCGTCGCCGCCTGCCTCGAAGCCGAAGATCTGTACGGAGGGATCGTCCAGGAAGCTGTGGAAAATGCCGATGGCGTTGGAGCCACCGCCGATGCAGGCGCAGACGGCGTCGGGAAGTCTGCCGGTCTGCTCAAGGATCTGGGCGCGGGCTTCCTCGCCGATCACTTCGTGGAAGAAGCGGACCATGGCAGGGAACGGGTGTGCTCCGGCTGCGGTTCCCAAGAGGTAATGGGTGTTCTCCACGTTGGAGACCCAGTCACGCAGGGCATCGTTGATGGCGTCTTTGAGGGTCTGGGAACCGTTGGTCACGGGGACCACGGTGGCGCCCAGGAGCTGCATGCGGGCCACGTTGAGGGCCTGCCGCCGGCAGTCCTCGGCACCCATGTAGACGACGCATTCGAGGCCCAGCAGGGCTGCGGCGGTGGCACTCGCCACGCCGTGCTGCCCGGCACCCGTTTCCGCGATGACGCGGGTCTTGCCCATGCGCTTGGCCAGCAGGGCCTGCCCCAGGACGTTGTTGATCTTGTGCGAGCCGGTGTGGTTGAGGTCTTCACGCTTGAGGAAGATCCTGGCCCCGCCAGCGTGCGCAGAGAAGTTCTTGGCTTCGGTGAGCAGGGACGGCCGGCCCGAGTAGTTCTTGTTCAGGTCCGCCAGCTGCGCGAGGAATTCGGGGTCGGCCTTGGCCTTCTCGAAGGTGTCCTGGACTTCGTCGAGAGCGGCGATGAGCGATTCCGGCATCCAGCGTCCGCCGTAGCCGCCGAAGTACGGCCCCGGGGCGTGCTTCAGCGAGCCGCCCTGCAGGAATGCGTCCGCAGCGTTGTTGTCAGCGTCTGAGGGTGCGTCAACCATCAGTCTCACCGTCCTGTTCCAGTTGATCGTTCGGAAGTGTTGTGCCGCCGGCCCATGGCCGGCGGGTGCCGGGGCTAGGCCCGGGCCGCTATGGCGGCAGCGCCGGCCGCGGTGAATTCGGCAATCCGGTCACGCGGCGTCGAGTCGCTGACCAGGGCCTCGCCCACCAGGATGGCGTTGGCGCCGTTCGCGGCGTAGTGCGTCACGTCGTCCACGCCGCGCACGCCTGATTCGGCGATGACCAGCGCTTCGGCGGGAATCAGGCCGGCGAGCGACGCGAAAACTGAACGGTCGACGTCGAGCGTCTTCAGGTTGCGCACGTTGACGCCGATAATGCGCGCCTGCGCTGCCACGGCCCGTTCGATTTCCTCTTCCGTGTGCGTCTCCACCAGCACATTCATGCCCAGTTCGCGGCTGAGGGCGCTGAAGTCCCGGAGTTGGCTGTCAGAGAGCGACGCGACGATCAGCAGGATCAGGTCCGCGCCGTGGGCGCGGGCTTCCCAGATCTGGTACTCGTCGACCGTGAAATCCTTGCGGAGCAACGGAATATCCACACGTGCCCGGACGGCGTCCAGATCGGCCAGGGACCCGTTGAAGCGCCGCTGTTCGGTGAGGACGCTGATGACGGACGCGCCGCCGTCGGCATACTGCCCGGCCAGCGATGCCGGATCAACGATGGTGGCGAGATCGCCCTTGGAGGGGCTGCGCCGCTTGATTTCCGCGATCACCTTCAGCTGGTCCCGCTTCGCAGCGGTGCCGCCGAGGGCCGACCACGCGTCCCTGGCGGGTGCTGCGGCCCCGGCAAGATCCTTCAGTTCTGCCAGCGAAACCAGACGTTTCCTGGCCTCCATATCCTCCCTGACACCGGCGTTGATGTCATCGAGAAC
>DASSIA010000261.1:0-7478 GCA_035692345.1 Arthrobacter sp.
TGGCATGCGCGCCGCGATCGAGTCCGGTCAGCGCGCGCGCACAGCAGTACTGACCAAGCTCTACCCCACCCGCTCGCACACCGGTGCGGCGCAGGGTGGCATGTGTGCGGCCCTTGCCAATGTCGAGGAAGACAACTGGGAGTGGCACACTTTTGACACCATCAAGGGCGGCGACTACCTGGTTGACCAGGACGCCGCGGAGGTCATGGCAAAGGAAGCCATCGACGCCGTTCTTGACCTTGAGAAGATGGGCCTGCCGTTCAACCGCACGCCCGAAGGCCGGATCGACCAGCGACGCTTCGGCGGCCACACCCGTGACCACGGCAAGGCACCCGTCCGCCGCGCCTGCTACGCAGCAGACCGCACCGGCCACATGATCCTGCAGACGCTGTACCAAAACTGCGTCAAGCACAACGTGGAGTTCTACAACGAGTACTACGTCCTGGATCTGCTGACCGTCGAAGAGGACGCAGTCCGCGAAGACGGCACGCCGTACAAGCAGAAGCGCGTTGCCGGCGTTGTGTCCTACGACCTCGCCTCCGGTGAGCTGCACGTGTTCCAGGCCAAGTCCGTGATCTTCGCGTCCGGCGGTGCCGGCAAGGTCTTCAAGACCACCTCCAACGCCCACACCCTGACCGGCGACGGCATGGGCATCGCGTTCCGCCGCGGCATCCCCCTGGAGGACATGGAGTTCTTCCAGTTCCACCCGACAGGCCTGGCGGGCCTGGGCATCCTGCTGTCCGAGGCCGCACGCGGCGAGGGCGCCATCCTGCGTAACTCGGAGGGTGAGCGCTTCATGGAGCGCTACGCCCCCACCATCAAGGACCTGGCACCGCGTGACATCGTGGCCCGCTCCATGGCCAACGAAGTGCGTGAGGGCCGCGGCTGCGGCCCGAACAAGGACTATGTCCTCCTGGACCTGACACACCTGGAGCCGGCACACATCGATGCCAAGCTGCCGGACATCACCGAGTTCGCCCGCACCTACCTTGGCGTGGAGCCCTACACCGAGCCGGTCCCGGTCTTCCCGACGGCGCACTACGCCATGGGCGGCATCCCCACCAACATCAGCGCCGAGGTCCTGCAGGACAACGACACCGTGATCCCCGGCCTCTACGCCGCCGGTGAAGTTGCCTGTGTGTCCGTCCACGGCTCCAACCGGCTGGGCACCAACTCGCTGCTGGACATCAACGTGTTCGGCAAGCGCGCCGGCATTGCAGCGGCGGAATACTCCAAGACGGCTGACTTCGTGGACCTCCCGGAGGATCCGGAGGCATACACCATCGACCTGCTGAACATTGCCCGCAACGGCACCGGCGACGAGAAGGTGGCCCTGATCCGCAAGGATCTGCAGGACACCATGGACGCCAACATGCAGGTGTTCCGCACGGCTGACACGCTGAACCAGGTTCTGCGGGACATCGAGTCCTTCGAGGCCCGTTACAAGAACATCAGCGTCCAGGACAAGGGCAAGCGCTTCAACCTGGACCTGCTCGAGGCCGTTGAGCTCGGCTTCCTGCTGGAACTGGCCAAGGTCATGACCGTGGCGGCCCTGCACCGTGAAGAGTCCCGCGGCGGACACTTCCGTGAGGACTTCCCGGACCGCGACGACGAGAAATTCATGAAGCACTCCATGGCGTACAAGGACGACCACGCCCCGGCCGACGGATCTGCAGAAGCAATTGCGGGCATCCGGCTGGCTACCAAGCCGGTTGTCTTTACCCGCTACGAGCCGATGGTGAGGAAGTACTAAGATGACCGCTGAACTTGCTGAGCCAGCCTCCAAGATCGAACTGCCCGCACACATCGGAGGCGGCGGGGACATTCCGTCCTTCGACGTCACCCTTCGCGTGCGCCGGTACAACCCGGAGGTCTCCGACGAGTCCACCTGGGATGACTTCAAGGTGACCATGTACGGCACCGACCGTGTGCTGGATGCCCTGCACAAGGTCAAGTGGGAGATCGACGGCAGCGTCTCGTTCCGCCGCTCCTGCGCCCACGGCGTCTGCGGTTCCGATGCCATGCGCATCAACGGCCGTAACCGCCTCGCCTGCAAGACGCTCCTGAAGGACCTGGACACGACCAAGCCCATCACTGTTGAGCCCATCAAGGGCCTGCCGGTGGAGAAGGACCTGATCGTTGACATGGAGCCGTTCTTCCAGTCCTTCCGCGAAGTGATGCCGTTCCTGATCAACAAGGGCCACGAGCCCACCAAGGAACGCCTGCAGTCCGCCGAGGACCGTGAGCGCTTCGACGACACCACCAAGTGCATTCTCTGCGCGGCGTGCACGTCCTCCTGCCCGGTGTTCTGGACCGATGGCCAGTACTTCGGCCCGGCGGCGATTGTCAACGCGCACCGCTTCATCTTCGATTCCCGTGATGACGCCGGCGACATGCGCCTGGAAATCCTCAACGACAAGGAAGGCGTGTGGCGCTGCCGCACCACCTTCAACTGCACCGAAGCATGCCCCCGCGGCATCCAGGTCACCCAGGCAATTGCCGAGGTCAAGCAGGCAATTCTCTCCCGCAAGATCTAATTTCCGCCACGCTTGAGCAACGCGGGGTCACTCCACGCCCGATAATCCCTGGTTATTGAGCAAGGAGTGACCCTGCGTTGCTTTAAGAGAAAGACATGCGATGTCCCGTTCTGAAAAAGTCAGCTTTGTTGGATCCACCGGTGAGGTCCTCTCCGGCATCATCGACCTTCCGGAAGGGGCTGTCCGCGGCTGGGGTTTGTTTTCCCACGGCTTTACCCTGGGCAAGGACAGCCCGGCAGCATCGCGGATGTGCAAGGCCCTGGCTGACAGCGGGATCGGCATGCTCCGCTTCGACAACCTGGGGCTGGGAGAGTCCGCCGGCCATTGGTCGGAGGGTTCTTTCAGCCACAAGGTGGCGGACACGGTTGTTGCCGCTGAGTTCATGCGCTCCCAGGGCCGGGAGATTTCTCTGCTGGTGGGCCACTCCTTTGGCGGTGCGGCGGTGCTTGCGGCTGCCCGCCAGATCCCGGAGCTCGACGCCGTCGCCACAGTAGGTGCCCCGTTCTCCCCCAAACACGTGGCCCATGTCTTTGACGCAGCCCTGGACAAAATCCTCAGTGAGGGCAGCGCGGAAGTTGATCTCGGCGGGAAACGCGTGGAGATCCGGAAGCACTTTGTGGAGGACCTGGAGAACGCGGACCTCACGGACTGCATCCGGCAGCTGCACAAGCCGCTGATGGTGCTCCACTCCCCGACGGACAACACGGTGGGGATCGAGAACGCCAGCACCATTTTCCAGACAGCCCGGCATCCGCGGAACTTCGTCTCCCTCGAAGGCAGCGACCATCTGTTGACGGGCAAGGGCCAGGCGGCCCGGGCCGCGAGGATTATTTCTGCCTGGGCCGACCAGTACCTGGACGCCGCGAAGTAGCGACAGCCCGTAGGTCCGCTTCGCGGATGGCGGCCCAGCCGGCGGACACCAGGTAGACCTGGCTGACCAGGTTGAACCAGATCAACAGCCCGATGATGATGGCGAACGGCGCCAGGATGGGGTTCCGGCCGGCCCCGGCAAGCAGTTCGGTGCTGAACACCTGCAGGACTGTTGTGCCCACCGCGGCAAGGATGGTCCCTTCCAGCAGCGCCCGCCGCGAGAGCTTGAGGCCGGCGGCCAGCCGGAACATGATGACTGCCGTGACCCAGCCCAGGACCAGCGGCACGCCAATCTTGATCACGGTGGTCAGTGGACCGGCCACCACCGGATCCAGTTGCAGGAAGTCCGTGACCCAGCCGGCCGCCGTTCCGAACACGAGGGACGCTCCGGCGCTGATCACCAGGGCCGCTCCCAGGAGCAGGAGGGTGCCGGCGTCGCGCAGTTTGAGGACAATCGGATTGATTTTCAGGGGTGGCAGCTGCACCACGCCGCGCAGGCCATCGCGGAGTCCGGCGATCCAGCCCAGGGACGTGATAACCGTGACCACGGCGGCAATCACGGCCGTCCAGCCGAGGCCGTCCGGGTTCAGCAGGTCCTTCGGATCCACCAGCCCTTCACTCCCACCCACTTTCAGCAGACCGGGGGCGCTTCGGGCCACGCTGTCGATGATGGTGTCCAGCAGGGCAGGCTGGCCCCGCAGCACCAGGCCGGCAACGGAGAAACCCGTGGCCAACAGGCCCGTGATGGAGAAGAACATGTTGAAGCCGATGCCGGCACTCATCAACGGGCCGTGCTGGAGGTTGTAGTGCTGCCACGCGCGCATCGGCCGGAAGGCATTAAGCCGGGCAAGCAGCCACTGAATCATCGCCAGCACGCTGGCCACCGGGCCGCCGTCGGACCTCCTGGCTTTGCCCCACTCCATCCGTTTCCGGATGACGGCGAGCTTGAGCCGTGCCCGTTCAGTGGGGAGCGGTGGCTCCGTCGGCGTCCGCGGCTGTTTTCGTGCCCTCAGTGCCAGCGGCGATGTCAGTTTGGGTCCCAAAGTCCAGCTCTTCCCGTAGCTGCCAAATACCGTCGGCATCGTGCTCGTAGAGTCCCATGCTAACCACAGGGAACGTGGCCGTGTAGCTTTCGAGTACCGTTTCGGCTTCGTCGAGGCTTTCAGGCGCAACATCGTGGGCGATGGTGACGTGGGGGTGGTACGAAAAGGGAAGTTCCCGTTGGAGCGGGCCGGTCTGGAGTTTTTCGTGCAGGTCCACGCACGCGTCGAAGCCATCCTCCACGTTGAGGTAAACCACCGGGGATACAGGCCTGAAGGTGCCGGTGCCGGAGATGGTCACCATAAAAGGGGCCTGGTTTCGCGCTACCTCGTGGACGTGCGCCCGGGTGGCTGCCCAGTCGTTGGTGGGCGTGGTGGTGACCAGCGTGATATGAGCGGGCACCACCCCGGCCATGGGGTCGCCGAAAGAGGCGCGCCACCGTTGAAGTTCCTCGGCGATGGCAGGGGGAAAGCCCAGAATGACGCCTACGCTCATTCCATCACTGACATTGCTCGCGGCCGACATCGGGCTAGCGGACGCCTGCGAGGCTGAGGGACGGCAGGAAGCCCATGCGCTCATAGACCTGGCCAAGGGTCACTGCGGCGATTTCCCGGGCCCGTTCAGCGCCCTGGGCCAGCAGGCGGTCCAGTTCGGCCGGGTCAGCCATCAGTTCGTTGGTGCGGTTCCGCAGCGGAGTGATGAACTCCACCATGACTTCGGCAAGGTCCGCCTTCAGGTGGCCGTACATCTTGCCCTGGTACTCGGTCTCCAACTCGGCTACCGACTTCCCCGTCAGCGTGGAGTAGATGGTGAGGAGGTTGGAGACGCCGGGCTTGGCTTCGGCATCGAACCGGACCTCGGTCCCGGTGTCGGTGACCGCGGTCTTGATGCGCTTCGCTGCGATCTTGGGGTCCTCCAGGAGCTGGATGGATCCGTTGGGCGACTCCCCCGTTTTGGACATCTTGGCGGTGGGGTTCTGCAGGTCGTAGATTTTGGCGCTGGCCTTGAGGATGGTGGCCTCCGGCACGGTGAACGTGTGGCCGAAACGCGTATTGAAACGCTGGGCCAGGTTCCGGGTCAGCTCCAAATGCTGGCGCTGATCCTCGCCGACCGGAACGAGGTCCGTCTGGTACAGCAGGATGTCCGCTGCCATCAGGGTGGGATATGCGAACAGGCCAAGGGTGGCGGCGTCCGCACCGGATTTCTGCGTCTTGTCCTTGAACTGCGTCATCCTGGATGCTTCGCCGAACCCGGTGATGCAGTTCAGCGCCCAGGCCAGTTGGGCGTGCTCGGGAACATGCGACTGGACGAAAAAAATACTCTTGTCCGGGTCGATACCGGCGGCAATGTACTGTGCAGCCACCACGCGGGTGCGCTTGGCAAGCTCAGCGGGGTCGAAGTCCACGGTGATGGCGTGCAGGTCCGGGATGAAGAAAACGGCGTCATACTCGGCCTGCATGTCCACCCAGTTGCGGACAGCGCCGATGTAGTTCCCCAGGTGCAGGGAGTCGGCTGTGGGCTTGGCACCGGAGAGGATGCGCTTCTTGGTCACCGGGGAAGTCGTGCTTGTCATAGGGAGAAAAACCTTCGGGGCTTAGAGCCGGTAGTCCACTACCAGCGGGGCATGGTCAGAGAAGCGGGTATCCCACGACGGTGCCCGGTCAACCACTGCCGAGAACGCGGCGGCGGCGAGGGCCGGGGTGGCCATGTGGTAATCGATGCGCCAGCCGGTGTCGTTGTCGAAGGCCTGGCCCCGCTGTGACCACCAGGTGTAAGGGCCGTCGATGTCTCCGGCCAGCCCACGGTGGACATCCTTCCAGCCGATTTCCGCACCGAAGAAGCGGTCAAAATAAGCACGTTCGTCGGGCAGGAAGCCGGCCTTCTTGACGTTGCCCTTCCAGTTCCGGATATCCCGCTCGGTATGGCCGACGTTGAGGTCGCCCACTACCAGGGCGTGGTCGCTGTGCTTGGTCAGTTCCGGCAGGCGCGTGCTCATGACGTCCAGGAACCTGTACTTGTCCGCCTGCTTGGGGGTTCCCACCTCGCCGGAGTGCACGTATGCGCTGGCGACGGTCAGCTGCACGGGGTTCCCGCCGCCGTCGGCCAACCTGAAATCGGCTTCGACCCAGCGGCCGGCCGTAGCGAAGTAGTCGTCGCCGATGCCGTTGCGGGTCGCCAGTGGCTCTTCACGGGAGGCAATGGCCACGCCGGCGCGGCCCTTGGCTTCGGCTTCGGCATGCAGGATGTGCCAGCCATCACCGAGCAACTGGCGGACAATCGCGTCAGGCGCCCGGACTTCCTGGAGGCAGAGAATGTCCACCTCGCGTGGCTCCAGCCAGGCCGCCATCCCGTTTTTGAAGGCAGCCCGGAGGCCATTGACGTTGACTGATGCGATGCGAAGGTGATCCTTCTTCAATGCCGAACTCACCCGCACTACTCTAGTCGATGATGGTTCCGCTGACGGGGTCCCCGGTGCCGCCGGCCGAGCGGATCATGTCCCGGGCGTTGGTGGCGGTGATCTCGATGGTTTCCAGCGCACGGCGGATGGTGTCCTGATCTGCCGCGTCACCCTTGGCGCGTTCCTTCTCCACCACCTGGATCTGCACCTGGACGATCTTGAACGAATGGTCCAGTTTGAGGTCGCGGACCTCGTCCGCTTCGGTGCGTTCGTAGACAACAGTGGTGCTGCCATGGTCAGCAGAGGACGACGACGGCGCGCGTCCGGCTGCGCTGTTGAAGGCGTTCTGGGCTTCCGTCAGCTTGGCGCCTGCTTTTTTGGCTGCCTTCTGGATGCTGAACACCACAAAGGCTGCGAGCGCGAGCCAGAAGGCGGCGATGACCGCGACCACCCAGCCCACGACGTCGTTCTGGTTGGCGGCAAAGATCACGGCAACCAGGAAGGCGATGACAAAGACCATCATTCCCGGGCCGCTGATCCGCAGCATGGAGAAGCCGCCCTTGGACCGGCCGGACGAAGATCGAGGGTTACCCAGAGATTGCATGGGTCCATTGTCTCAAATGCCGCCGCGC
>DASSIA010000262.1:0-4865 GCA_035692345.1 Arthrobacter sp.
GCCATCGACCTGGGCGACGACACAAGCATCGCCACCATCCGGTTGCAGAACGCCTTGCTGGGCCTTGGCACAGCGTTTGCCATGCTCGGCATCGGCACCGGTATTGTGCACTGGGCCAAAGCCCTGATGCCGGACCACGAAGTCTCCGAAGAACGCCATGCCATCCGCACCGAAGAAGACCGCTTGGCGGCCGTCCGGATTGTGGATGACATCGTCGAAGAAACCGGCATCAAGCGCCGCCCGCTCATCCGCAACACGCTGCTCGGTGCAATAGCCCTGGCCCCGCTTCCCGCACTTGCGGTTTTCGGTGACCTCGGCCCCCGCCCCGACAGGACGTTGGCCCACACCATGTGGGCTCCGCAGGAAGGCAAGCTCAAGCGCCTGACACGTGACCCTGACGGCACCCCCATCAAGGCCTCGGACGTCACCATCGGCTCGGCTTTCCACGTCATCCCGGAGGGTCTGAACGAGCTGCATGAAGGCAAGCTCAACGAGAAGGCCAAGGCTGTTGTCCTCCTCATGCGCCTGGATCCCGCCTCACTGAACCCCTCAGCGGGCCGCGAAAACTGGAGCTACAACGGCATCGTTGCCTACTCCAAGATCTGCACCCACGTCGGTTGCCCTGTTGCTCTGTACGAACAGCAGACGCACCACCTGCTGTGCCCGTGCCACCAGTCCACCTTCGACCTCACGAACGAGTGCAAGGTAATCTTTGGCCCGGCCAGCCGGCCCCTCCCCCAGCTGCCGATTGCAGTGGATGCCGAGGGCTACCTGGTCGCGACCAGCGACTTCAATGAACCTGTAGGACCGAGTTACTGGGAGCGTGATGAGCATGAGCGCAGCATCAAGAGCTGAAGCCCCCGCCTTCGTCGCCACGACTAAAGCCGGACGCATCACCGATTTTGTTGACGCACGGGTTGGTGGATCAGGAATCCTGCGTGAATTTGGACGCAAAGTCTTCCCTGACCACTGGTCGTTCATGTTTGGCGAAGTCGCACTCTACTCCTTCGTCATCCTCCTGCTCTCGGGCACCTTCCTGACGTTCTTCTTCGATCCGTCCATGGCGGAAACACACTACGCCGGGTCCTACCTGCCGTTGAAGAATGTTGAAATGTCTGTGGCCTACAGCTCCTCACTGAACATTTCCTTCGACATCCGCGGCGGCCTCTTCATGCGGCAGGTGCACCACTGGTCCGCACTGCTTTTCGTCGCGTCCATCGGCGTACACATGTTGCGCGTCTTCTTCACCGGCGCCTTCCGCAAACCGCGCGAAATGAACTGGGTTGTTGGCAGCGTCCTCCTGATCCTCGCCATGGCTGCAGGATTCACCGGCTACTCCCTCCCCGATGACCTGCTCTCCGGCAACGGCCTGCGGATCATCGACGGCGTCATCAAGTCGATCCCGGTCATCGGTACCTACATTTCGTTCTTCCTCTTCGGCGGCGAGTTCCCGGGAACGGCCATCATCGGCCGCCTGTACATGCTGCACATCCTGTTGGTTCCGGCACTCATCCTGCTCATGATCGTGCTCCACCTGTTCATGGTTGTTGTGCACAAGCACACGCAGTACCCCGGCCCGGGCCGTAACGACGGAAACGTTGTTGGCTACCCCCTTGGACCTGTCTACGCTGCTAAGGCAGGCGGATTCTTCTTCATCGTCTTCGGCGTCATTGCCCTGATGGCGGCCTTCTTCACGATCAACCCGATCTGGAACTATGGCCCGTACGATCCCTCCCCCGTCTCTGCCGGTACCCAGCCTGACTGGTACATCGGCTTCGTTGACGGCGCCTTGCGCCTGATGCCAGGTGTGATCGGCGACTTCCATTTCGAGTACATCGTCTTCGGCCACACGCTGACCCTGAACGTGCTTCTGCCCGCCCTGGTGCCGGCAGGCATCCTGTTCACCGTGATGTTCATGTACCCATGGATCGAAGCCTGGGTCACCAAGGACACCCGCGAACACCACGTCCTGGACCGTCCGCGGAACGCCCCCACGCGCACTGCCATCGGTGTCGCCGGCTTCGTTTGGTACTGCGTCATGTGGGCAGCTGCAGGTTCGGACCTGATCGCTACCCACTTCCATGTGTCCCTGAACGATGTGACGTACTGGCTCCGCACACTCTTCTTCGTTGGCCCCATCATCGCCTTTGTAGTGGCCAAGCGGGTAGCCCTTGCCCTTCAGCGCAAGGACCGGGAAATCGCACTCCACGGCCGGGAGACGGGCCGCATTGTCCGCCTTCCGCACGGCGAGTTCATTGAAGTGCACGCGCCTCTTGACGAATACAAGCGCTACAAGCTCGTGGGCTTTGAGTCCCCGGTACCGCTCCCCGCGGTCCCCAACGAACACGGCATTGTGACGCGTAAGGAAAAACGACGCGCGTTCCTGTCCAGGTGGTTCTTCGAGGACCGGGTTGCACCGGCCACGCCTGCTGAGCTGGAGGCCGCGCATGGCCACCACGCACCAGCCGTGGAAGCGGCAGAGGAAAGCAAGAGCCTCAGCCACTGATTCACTGAAGTTGCGTGTCAACGGAAAGGCCCGGTCCCATTGGACCGGGCCTTTCCCGTTAAGCCAGCGGCCGTCGTTGGAAACGGAATGGCTGGGCCGGGACTGTTCCTGCTAGTGGTTGCGGTAGCCCAGGGATTGATTCCGGGCCGGCCTCGCGCCGGGCCGCTGGAGGGGTACCCATAGCTTGTAGCGGTCGGCACGGTAGTAGGAAACCGAGTAGTCAACCATCGCCCGGGCCACAAAGGCATGGCGTTGGATCTTAAGCAATGGAGTGCCGACGTCGACATTGAGCAAGCGAGCTGTAGAGGGAGAGGCAGCCGTGGCTTCGATCATGTCCTCTCCCCACTCCATCACGAGGCCGAACTGTTCACTGAGCACGTTGTACAGCGATGTTGGGGGCTCACCGTCCAGGAGACCCGGAACGCGCTGCGCAGGGATGAAGTTCTCGTCCACGCTCATGGGCTCTCCGTCGGCGAGCAAAAGCCGCCGGAACCGCACCAGCGGCGTCCCCTCCTCCACCTGCAGCTCGCGGGCTAGAAATGCGCTGGCACCGATCTGCTCAAAGCTGAGGACCTTGGCAGCCGGAACCATGCCGCGGCGTTGCATCTCTTCGCTGTATGAGGTCAGCTTGACCTGGAGGTCCAGTTTGGGCTTCCGCACGAACGTACCAAGGCCAACAACGCGCTCGATGACTTCCTCGCCAACAAGGGCGTCGATGGCCTGGCGAACTGTCATCCGGGCGAGACCGAAACGAAGGGCCAGATCGCGTTCGGACGGCAGGGCAGATCCTGGCGGACACGAATCGCTGATGTAGGCCCTGAGGATCTCCCTGAGCTGGATGTAGATGGCTACCCCGTTGCTCCGGTCAATCTCACCGGCAACGCCACGCGCATCAGCAGCCACGGTGGCGGGCTCCCGCTTCTGTTTTCACCATCCCAGCTTAAAGCAAACAGCCGCCGGACTAGACCAGTTGCGGCTTGCCCCGAAAAAAACATTGCCGTTTGGGTGTGCAGCCGCTGAGGCCGATATATTGGACTGGAATTTTAGCTGATGACGGTCGGGGCCGTCAGGAAATGGGAGATCCCTTGCCAGTGCACAAAGCCGTTGTTTCGGCGTCAATCGGCTTGCATGCCCGTCCCGCCGCGGTGTTCGTCAGGGCCGTGACAGATACGGGACTTCCCGTCACTATCCGCAAAGCCGGCATCCAGGGCGTGGATGCCCGCTCCCTCCTTGAAGTTATGACGGCCGATTTCCCCTGCGGCTGCGAAGTGGAACTTTCAATTCCTGAAAGCGCCCTCAATGGCCCGTCCGGCCGGCGTGCGGCCGAAGAGGCCCTCCAAGCGCTGGCTGAGCTCCTGGAGGCGCAGGGAGCAAGCTAGCGGCCCCCGCGGGCCGTTACCCACGGACAGCGAGCCCCCGCTCCGTGCACGTCATCCAAACGCACGGGAACGACGTCGGGCCCCACCTTCCGGTGGGGCCCGACGTCGTCTTCGGTAAACTCTGGTGCTGCTGTGCTGGTGCTAGTGCGCGTGGTCCCCGCGGCTGTACTCGAAAACCCAACCGACGAGTGCGACAACTGCAAGGCCGGCCGCAATGAATACAATCCAGAAGCCAACTGCCAGGCCAAGGAACCCGCCTGCGCATGCGAGGCCCAGAACCAGCGGCCACCAGCTCCAAGGGCTGAAGTGCCCCTGTTCGCCGGCGCCCTCGTGGATCTCAGCGTCGTTGCGGTCCTCGGGACGCATGCCGACACGTTTGCCGGTGAAGCCCAGGTAACCGCCGATCATTCCGGCGAGCCCACCGACCAGGAGGATTCCAAGGGTTCCGACCCATTCACTCCAATGGGTCAGGAAACCGTAGACCAGGGCGACCGGCACAAAGAAGAAGACTCCGGCTCCAAATATCCATGATTCGATTTTCACTTGGCGGCGTCCTTCTGGTCGGCGTTGCCGAGCACCGCTGCTGCGGCTGCAGGCTGTTCAACGGTGTGTACCTGTGAGAGCTCCGGGTGGTGGAGGTCCAAGGCGGGGCGTTCGGAACGGATCCGGGGCAGCGACGTGAAGTTGTGGCGCGGCGGCGGGCAGGACGTCGCCCATTCGAGCGAGGCGCCGAAGCCCCACGGGTCATCCACCTCGACACGCTCAGAGCTGCGCGCGGTGATGTAGACGTTCCAGAAGAACGGAATCATCGAGGCACCGAGAAGGAACGAGGAAATGGTGGAGAACTGGTTCATCCAGGTGAAGTTGTCCTCCACCAGGTAATCCGCGTAACGGCGGGGCATGCCTTCAACACCGAGCCAGTGCTGGATGAGGAACGTGCCGTGGAAGCCCAGGAAGAGCATCCAGAAGTGGATCTTGCC
>DASSIA010000263.1:0-6457 GCA_035692345.1 Arthrobacter sp.
CCTGCCGGGTCCCGGCTCAGTCGGCCAGGATCCGGTAGAGCGCGCGGCGGGTTTCGTCGAGCTTTTCCACGGCCGCAGTGCGCTGCTCGTCGGTGGCGGCGGCACGGAACTGATGAATGACGCCCATCAGCTTTCCCACACTCTGGTGGAAAGCGGGCCCCGACCCTTCGGCGTCGTTGTTCCAGGCGTTTTCCAGCTCCTCCGCATGCTCGGCCACGTACGCCTTGCCGGAATCCGTGAGGGCGAAGTCGGTCCGCCGGCCCTCGCTGAGGGGGGCAATGAGTTCCTCGTCCACCAACTGCTGGAGCGTGGGGTAGATGGACCCCGGACTGGGCCGCCATGCGCCCGACGTCTTCTCCGCAATAGTCTTGATCAGGCCATAACCGTTGGACGGGGCCTCGCCCAGCAGCGACAGGATGGCCCACCGGACATCCCCCCTGCTTGCCCGCCGTGAACCTGGACCGAAGCCGGGACCGAAGCCTCCGCCCGGGCCAAACCCGGGACCAAACCCGCCGCCGGGCCCGAAGCCCGGACCAAACCCTCCCCCGCGGTGCCCATGCGGTCCGCGACGGCCCCTGCCGCGCTCAAACTTTCCGCGTCCGAACGGCGGTTCCAAAAACTTGTCATCGTGAATGCCTTTCATGGTGGCATCGTCCTTCCGTGTCATTTTTTGTTTGTCGATGAGTCATTCACCGATACTTAACGATATATCGGTGAGTATCGGATGGCAAGGCTCTGCCGAAAACCCCTGAGCGGCGTATCCTGATGACACGTCACAAGTTTGAGGGCTGAACTATGGCACGGCAGACGAAACGCAGGCACCGGTTGGCCGCCACCCTGGCCAGGGTCATCGGATTCTTCGCTGCGAGTGCCGTGTGCGGACTCCTGGCCGCGAGCCTCGTGGTCCCGGCCGTTGCGGCGGCAGGCTTCGGAGTCAGCGGCTCCATCAGCTACTTCGATAACCTCCCCTCGGAACTGCTCGTTGCGCCGCCGTCGCAATCCACAAAGGTCCTCACCTCCGACGGCCAGACGATCGCGACGTTCTATACAGAGAACCGCATCAAGATCCCCCTGGACCGGATGTCCCCCTACATCCGGGACGGCATCGTGGCGATTGAGGACAGCCGCTTCTATAAGCATCCGGGCATCGATCCGCAAGGGATCCTCCGCGCTGCGATCTTCAACCTGACCCAAAAGGGCCAGCAGGGCGCGTCCACCATCACCCAGCAATACGTCACGAACGTGATCAACGAGGCCTTCCTGTCCCAGAACAAGGGCAACGAGGTGGTCCTCAGCGGGCAGAAGAGCATCGGGGACAAGCTCCGTGAGATGAAGCTGGCCATTGCGCTGGAGAAGAAGTTCACGAAGGACCAGATTCTTGAGGGCTACCTGAATCTTGTGTTCTTCAACAGCGAGGCATACGGGATCGAGGCAGCGGCGCGGTACTTCTTCAGCACCACGGCCGCGGATCTGACACTGCCGCAGGCCGCCTTGCTGGCCGGGCTGGTCAACAGCCCCGGCTATTACAACCCCGTGGTCAACCCTGACCACGCCATCAGCCGCCGGAACCAGGTGCTGGCGAAGATGCTGGAGCTGCGCAAAATCCTGCCGGCGGAATACGATGCCGCCATAGCCACTCCCCTGGAACTCAAGCTCAACCCCGGAAAACAGGGCTGCGCCCATGCCTCCATGGCCCCGTATTTCTGTGACTACATTTCGCATCTGATCCTGAACAACCCGGCCTACGGCACCAGCCTGATCGAGCGGCAGCGGAAACTCTACAGCGGCGGCCTCACCATCGTCACCACGCTGGACAGCCGGCTGCAGGCGGCGGCCCAGGCGCAGGTGGACAGCACCGCCGGGCCGAATCCCGACCACTGGGGAGCGTCCCTGGTCTCGGTCCAGCCAGGCACCGGGAAGATCCTGGCCATGGCGCAGAACACGGTCTTCCTGCCTGCCGAGGGGAAGTTCGATACGCAGCTGAACTTCAACGTTGATGCCCGCGACGCCGCGGGCAATGACCTCAACGGGGCCGGCGGCTTCCAGCCCGGCTCCACCATGAAGCCGTTCACGTTCGCCGAGTGGCTGAACGAGGGCAAGCCGTTGACGGGCATCGTGGACGCCTCGAGGAGGGTGTATCCGGTCGGGTTCCCGTGGCGCTCCAGCTGCGGAAAGGTGCTGGGCGCTTACAGCACGGCCCAGAACACCCCGGAGCTGGGGGCCGCCGATGACCTGCAGAACGCTGAAGACGGCTTTTACCGTCCAATGCCCGCCAACTACGGGCTCTACAATTCCATCAACACGGCCACGTTCGCCGAGGCCGCGCAGCTGGACTTCTGTGGCATCCAGAAGATGGTGGACGCCGTAGGGCTGCACAGCGGGCTGGACGGCGCCCAGATCAACATGCACCAGCTGGGCAACCTTCTCGGCGCCATCGGCGTCGCGCCGGTCCATCTGGCCAATGCTTTCGCCACCTTCGCCAACGACGGCCGGTACTGCTCGCCCATCGCCCTGGTTGAAGTGACAGACGTGACCGGCGGCAAACTTCCTGCGCAAACGAGCGACTGCCGTGATGCGGTCAACCCGGAAGTCGCCCGCGGCGTCAACTCAGTGCTTCAGGATGTCCTGAAGGTGGGCTCCGGATTCTGGATCAACCCCAAGATCCATACCCTCATGCCCACTGCGGCCAAGACCGGCACATCGAACAACAACGGCTCCACCTGGGTGGTGGGCTACACCTCGGGACTGGTCACGGCATCATTCTTCGGCGATGCACTGGGAGGCCAGACGCGCCCCGGCCAGAACGTGACCATCAACGGCCAGTTCTACCCCCGGCTTGACGGATGGATGATCGCCGGACCGCAATGGGTCAAATACATGCTCCAGGTGGCCCCGCTCTACCCCGCGAACCCGTTCCCGGCTCCGCGGGCGGCTGCCCCGCCCGTCCCAACACCGTCGCCCGTGCTGCACTGACAGAGGCGGACGACGGCGGGAGGCACCGCCGTCGTCCGTTCCCCACGGCAGCGCCGCCGGCCAGGAGGCCTCACCACGACGTCCGGGACCGGCGAGAAATGCCCTCGCGGGCGGTCAGCGGGGGCGCTCATGGCCGGCCCGCCATCAGGTGAAGAGGCCTTCACCAACGAACCCGCCCCGCTGGATGCCCGGCGGAACCGCGGCAAGGGCCGAACCGGTGTGCTTGAGGTATTCCAGGGCGAGCGTGTCCCGTTTGGCCATGGCCAGCTGCATGGGGACGTAATGCGTGCGGGGATCCTTAACGAAGGCGATGAAGAACAGCCCGGCGTCCAGGTGCCCC
Organism: Arthrobacter sp.; assembly: GCA_035692345.1. GTDB lineage: Bacteria > Actinomycetota > Actinomycetes > Actinomycetales > Micrococcaceae > Arthrobacter. The sequence goes on from DASSIA010000263.1 coordinate 3,314, forward strand.
AGCCCGTCGGAGCCGTCCGTGTAGTTGTAACCGCGGCGGAGCATCCGCACGCCGTCGTTCTGGTCCGCGTGCGCGAGCCGGACATGCGAGTCCATGCCCATCAGGGGTTCGCCGTCCTTTCCCTTGATGGCGAAGTCCGGAGCGGTGAACTCCTTGCCGCCGGAGAGCGGGGCACCTTCGGGCTTGGTCCGCCCTATCAGCTGTTCCTGTTCCCGCAGCGAGGTGCGGTCCCAGATCTCGATGTGCATCCGGATCCGGCGGGCCACCAGGTAGCTGCCGCCCTGCATCCAGGCCTCCTCCGGACGGGCGCCTTCCCCGGCCCAGACGTGCTCCTTCAGCAGCTCCGTGTCCTCGGCCTTGAGGTTGTTGGTGCCGTCCTTGAAGCCAAACAGGTTCCGGGGAGTCTGCTGCGTACGGGACGTGGAGGACGTGCGGCCGAACCCAAGCTGGGACCAGCGGACGCGCACCCTGCCGAAACCGATCCGGGCCAGGTTCCGGATGGCATGGACGGCCACCTGCGGATCGTCGGCGCAGGCCTGCACGATGATGTCGCCGCCGCTGCGGCTGGGCTGCAGGTCATCACCCGGGAAGTGCGGCAGGTCGATCAGGGCTTCGGGGCGGCGGCCTTCAAGTCCGAACCGCGCCTTGCCGTCCTTTTCGAACAGTCCGGCCCCGAACGCGAAGGTGACGGTGAGCTTTCCGGCGCCCAGGCCCAGGGCCTCGCCCGTGTCCTCCGGCGGAGCGTCGTAGGGGCCGTCCACGGCCCCGGTGGAGCCGGTTTCCCGGCCCTGGGTCATGGCCTCGGCCGCTGCCGTCCAGTCCTTCAGGAGCTGGATGAGGGCAGCCCGGTCTTCCGTGATGACATCGAAGGCGGCCATGTGCAGGCGGTCCTGCGCGGCGGTGGTGATGCCGGCCTGCGTGGCGCCGTAGAAGGGCACCACATCGTTGCTTCCGGCGTTTGCCGGAGCGGCCACGGCAGCCAGCGTGTCATGACTGAGCAGCCCGGCGGCGATGCCCGCCACGGCGCCGGCGCCTCCGACGCCGGCCAGGGACAGCAGCCCACGCCGCGACAAACGCGACGCCGGAGCCTCCCGGGCGGCCCCGTCGGAAGGTGCCGGGGCCGCGGAAGCTGCCGGGCCGGCGTCGGGAGCGCCGCCTCCGAACGGGCAGCCGCTCACAAGACGACTGCAGCGGTGAGGTGGGACAGAGGCTCGCCGAGGGCGTCCACCAGGGCCGCCAGCTTCTGGACCTGGTCCTGGCTCAGCTCGTTGTAGTACACAAAGCCTTCGCCGCGGGCGTGCTGCCTCAGCTCGGCCTGGAGCGCAGTGAACTTGGCGTCCAGGGACGTGGCGAGTTCGGGGTTCTTCTGCTCCAGCACGGGCCGGAGGTTCTCGAAGGCGATCCGGGCGCCGTCGACGTTGGCCTGGAAGTCCCAGAGGTCAGTGTGGGACCAGATTTCCTCTTCGCCGGTGACCTTTCCGGTCGCTACCTCGTCGAGGAGTTCCTTGGCGCCGTTGCCCAGCTTGTCCGCGGTCAGTTCAACGGTGCGTGTGCGGGTGGCCAGCTCTTCGGTGTCGGCAACCAGCTGTGTTGCCAGCGTTTCGCGTTCGGGGGCGGTCAGCGCGGCGAAGCCGGCCGGCGGGAAGAGGTCTTTTTCGGCCCGGTGCCAGCCGGTCCACTCCTCGCCCGGGGCCAGGTCGGCCTCGCGGGCATCCAGCTTCGGGTCAAGGTCGCCGAAGGATTCGGCCACCGGCTCGATCCGCTCCCAGTGCATGCGGGTTGCCGCGTAGAGTTCGCGCGCCTTGGCGGCATCGCCGGCGGCGTAGGCTGTGGCGAATTCCTTGGTGCCGGCCACCAGCTGCTCGGTCTGGTCCTTGACGTAGGACAGGTACCGGGCGGTGCCCTGGTCCGTGAGCGCTTTGATGTTGGTGTCCGCGGCGGGCTTCCCGCCTGACTCGGTGACCTCGAAGCCGGCGCGGATGCCGTTACCCTGCATGCCCGGCTTGCACGCGGTTGTGTACTTGCCGGCCGGAGCCGTGACCACCAGGTTACGGGTCAGTCCCGGGCCGATGTTCTCAACCTCAGCGATGATCCGCAGGCCGTCCTCTGCCAGGAGGTAGAACTCCGTGACCTGGCTTCCTTCGTTCTGGATGGCGAAGGTGATGTTCCCGCTCTTGGCCTTCTGGGTGGAGAGCGTGCACGCATCGGCCGTGCTGGAGACCTTGATGGGACCGGTGGCTGCTGCGGCGTTGTTATCCGTGCAGGCGGCCAGGGTCAGCGGCAGGACGGCTGCGGCCAGCAGGGCGATGGAGCGGGAATTGCGCTTGGGAAAAATGGGCAGGCGGAAGTAGGGCATGGGTAGATCCTTCGGGGAGTGATGTGTTGGGTCAGGAGCCGGCTGTGGCGGCGGCGGGGAGGCCTGCGGTGACCGCGTGGGCGCGCCGGTTGGCGCGGAAATAGAGGCACGTCACGGGCGGTACGTAGAGCAGCCACGCGGCCGCTTCGAACCAGGTGGTGGCAGGAGAGAAGTTCAGTGTTCCCTTAAGCAGGGTGCCGTACCAGGACGACGGCGGGACGGCAGCCGAGACGTCGAACGCCAGGCTGTGCAGGCCGGGGAGGATGCCTGCTTCCTGGTAATCATGGACGGCGTAGGCCAGGACACCGCCGGCAATGACGATCAGGGCGGCCCCGCTCCAGGTGAAGAACTTCCCCAAGTTGACCTTCAAGGCTCCCCGGTGGAGCAGGTAGCCCAGCGCCGCCGCCGTTGCCAGCCCCAGCAGCGCCCCGAACAGGGGCGACGTCGAGGAGCCCGTGGACTGGGCCGCCGCCCACAAGAAGAGTGCGGTCTCGAGGCCTTCGCGTCCGACGGCGACGGCAGCGACAACTGCCAGTCCCCAGCCCGTTCCTCCGGCCTGGAGGTCGACACGGGAGCGGAGGCCGCTGCCCAGGGTCCGGGCGGTCCTGGCCATCCAGAACACCATCCACGTGACAAGCCCTACCGCAAGTACCGACAGGCTGCCGCCGATGGCCTCCTGGGCCTCGAACGTCAATCCCTGCGGACCGTAGGTGAGCAGCGCCCCGAACGCACAGGAAACGGCGACGGCGAAACCGACGCCCGCCCACATTCGTGAAAGCAGGTGCTTG
>DASSIA010000264.1:0-2052 GCA_035692345.1 Arthrobacter sp.
CTCACGTTGCTCCTGGGCCTTGCCGGCGTTGCGTTCGTGATCTACAGCGAAGTCCGACGGCGGCGCACCGCCAATGCGCTCGGTGCTGAGGTCTCGGAAACGTGGGTCAGTGTCCTCCGGCTTGTCCTGATCTGCGCGGCCATCCTCTACGCCACCTACCTGTTCGCCACCGGCCGCCCGGGCACCTCCTTCCCGGTCCCCGGCCTGATCCTGGCTGTGATGGTCCTGATCTACGGCTTCATCTCCTCCAAAACGGTGGTTGGCCGGCACATCTACGCAGTGGGTGGCAACCGGCACGCAGCCGAGCTGTCCGGTGTGAAATCCAAAAAGATCAACTTCCTGGTCATGATGAACATGTCCATCATCGCCGGACTCGCTGGAATGATCTTCGTGGCCCGCTCAACCTCTGCCGGACCATCGGACGGTACGGGCTGGGAACTGGATGCCATCGCTGCAGTGTTCATCGGCGGCGCCGCGGTGACCGGTGGCGTGGGTACCGTCATCGGATCCATCGTCGGCGGCCTTGTGATGGCTGTCCTGAACAACGGCCTGCAGCTCCTCAGCGTCGGTGCCGACTGGCAGTCCATGATCAAGGGCCTGGTGCTGCTCGTGGCCGTGGCCATCGACGTTTACAACAAGTCGCAGGGACGGGCATCGATCATCGGGATGATGATGAAAAACTTCAACCGCCCGGGACCAGGCACACCCCTGCAGCCCGATGAGATCACATCCACCAGAGAAACCATTTCCCGGGAAGCCTGAGCAGTTCAGGTTCCGGAACAAAACCCCAAAAAGAAAGTGACGAAAGATGCGAATGTTTGGTAAAGCAGGAAAGGCAGCAGCAATAGCTGCGATCGCAGCACTGGCGCTGACGGCCTGCGGACGGGCCGAACCCGGCCCCTCCGGCGGCACCAGCGCCGGAACCGGAGGCTTCGCACAGGACTCCGCGATCGGCGTCGCGCTTCCCAAGAAGACCAGCGAAAACTGGGTACTGGCAGAGAAGCTGTTCAACGACGGACTCTCCAGTGCCGGTTTCAAGCCGACTGTCCAGTTCGCCAACAACGGCGTGGCTGAGCAGCAGAACCAAATCAGCGCCATGATCGCCAAGGGTGCAAAGGTGATCATTGTGGGTGCCCTCGACGGCTCCCAGCTGGGGACCCAGCTTCAGCAGGCCAAGGACGCAGGCGCCACCATCATCGCCTACGACCGCCTGCTGTTGAACACGGCCAACGTGGACTACTACGTGGCGTACGACAACTTCAAGGTTGGTGTCCTGCAGGGCCAGGCGCTGCTGGACGGCATGAAGGCCAAGAAGCCCGCCGGCCCGTACAACATCGAACTGCTGGCAGGTTCACCGGATGACGCCAACGCGAAGGTCTTCTTTGACGGCGCCATGAGCATCCTCAAGCCCAAGATCGACGACGGCACGCTGAAGGTGCTGTCCGGCCAGACCACGTTCGAAAAGGCCGTTACCCAGGACTGGAAGGCAGAGAACGCCCAGCGCCGGATGGATACCCTCCTGACCGGTTCCTACGGAACGGCGTCCCTGGACGGTGTCCTGTCACCGAACGACACCCTCGCCCGGGCTGTCATCACCTCCGTCAAGGCGGCCGGCAAGCCGATTCCGATCATCACCGGCCAGGACTCCGAGGAAGAATCGGTCAAGTCCATCCTCGCCGGCGAGCAGTACTCCACCATCAACAAGGACACCCGCAAGCTCGTGGAGCACGCGATCGTTATGGTCAAGGATCTCCAGGCAGGCAAGACGCCTGAGGTCAACGACGACAAGTCCTACAACAACACGGTGAAGACCGTACCCGCTTTCCTCCTGCCGCCGGTCATTGTGACCGCCGCCAACGTGAAGACGGCCTACGTGGACGATCCGGTACTGGGCCCGCTGACCAAGTAGCGCAGTCCAAGTAGCGCAGCCACGCGGAATGCCCCGGCTCCTTGGGGGAGCCGGGGCATTCTGTGTGACTGCGTTACTCGGACTGCGCTACTTGGGCTGCGCTACTTGGTCAGCGGGCCCAGTACCGGATCGTCCACGTAGGC
>DASSIA010000265.1:0-2459 GCA_035692345.1 Arthrobacter sp.
GTTTCCCAAGGTTTTCTCCGGCCGGCACCTCGGGCACCCGGCAGTGGAGATCCGGCAGGTCCGGAAGGTGCGGATTTCGGCTGCCAACATCAAGGCCTATGCCGACGGCGAGAGGATCGGTGCGCTGCCGCTCACGATTGACGTGGTTCCCGGCGCCGTCCGCATACTCGCGTAGGCACCGCGCCTGGCGTCTAGACTCGTGGAGGATGACGGCAGGCCAGCCGTCCTGGCGAGCATTATTGGGGTGGACGTGAAGAAACATGCTGCGGCATTAATGCTGGCCGGCGGGCTGCTCGGCTCAACGGTGTTGGGCGGCTGCAGTGTTGGCGTGCCGGACCCCGTCGCCCCCAAAGCGCAGCCAACAGTCGCCGCGCTGGCCACCCCCACCATTGCACCGGGCCACGACGCGGCGGCGGTGGCTGCCAAGGATATGCCGTTCGCCGCCGGCGGTTCGCTGGCCGCAGGGGTTCCCGTGGGCATCTCCGACGGCCTCAAGGAAGCACCCGGCTGGCACCGGATCAAGCACAACGTGGCCGGCGGGAGCCAGTACCTGAAGGCCGATGGCTGCCTGGTGGCGGCCAAGGTCCGCACCAACCAGGTCCCGCTGGCGCTCAGGGACGATAAGGAGTCAACTGTTGGCCTCTTCACGTACCTGGACCCGAGTATCCTGCCCGGCTACCTGAAGACGGCGACGCTGCGGTGGGGCGGTGAACCTGGCAAACCGGGCCCATCCGCCGAGGTCCTGGTGCTGGAGGAACCCGGCCAACCGGGCGTCAGATCCGTGGCGGTTATGGCCAGGGTCTTCGGTACCGCAGCATCATCGGTCTACATTTCCGTGGCCTGCCCGGACGCCGCCACACTGGCCGCCGCCCGGGCCGACGTCGCGGAACACCTCCTGATGGTCCCGCCGTCGAACTAGCCGTGCCCGTAGAACCAGCCGCGGCGGTTACTTGCCGGGCCGGCGCCACGACCCGGCAGGGGAGAGCCGGTTCAGGGCAAGTGCGGCGACGAACAGGCCGAAGTCGCGCAACGCCACATCGTAGAATCCGCCCAGAACCAGCAGGTTGATGATGATTCCCACCAGCCAGACGGCCACCAGCAGGGAACCGAACCGGGGACGGACCGCCACCGCGATGCCGGCAATGATCTCCACCACGCCGACGATGTACATAAAGGTCTGCGGCGTCACCGGCACCACTGAGGTGGCCACAGGGGCGAGGTAGATGGTCCAGTGGGTCAGGATGTTGGTGAACTTGTCCAGCCCAAAAAGAATCGGCGCGACGGTGAACACGGTCCGCAGCAGGAAGAACGCCTGCCTGTCCGGTGCCATCGCCTGAAGCCGACCGCCTGCGTGGATTTTCGCGTTCGTTGTCATGGTGGACTCCTTCTAAAAGTAGGTATTATTATTTTAGAAACGTCGACAGGATTAAGCAATGGATGTTGTTTTTAGAATGAGGGGCACCTGATGCGCAGACTTCCATGGGGCCGCCGCATGGCGGCCGTGGCGTCGCTGGGCGACGAAAAGCGCCGGCAGCTTTTTGAGCTGATTGCCGCCTCCGATGCCGCAGTGGGGCGCGACGACGCCGCGCTGGCACTTGGGGTCCCGAGGAGCACGGCGTCCTTCCACCTCGACAGGCTGGTCCAGGACGGACTCCTGGCGGTGGAATTCCAAAAGTCATCCGGTAAATCAGGCCCCGGCTCCGGGCGGCCGGCGAAAATGTACCGGCAGGCAACCAGTGAAGTCGGCGCCTCCGTGCCCGACCGGAACTACGACCTCGCCGGTGAGCTGCTGGCTACCGCCATCGAGCACTCCACGGCCACGGGCGGTGCGGTGGGCGACTCGTTGCTGGCCACGTCGTACCGCAAGGGCCAGGCGCTGGCCACGGGAGCCGCCAGCCTGGCGGACTTCATCGCAGGGGAGGGCTACGAGCCCCGGCCCGACGGCGCGGGGGGTTTTGAGCTGGTTAACTGCCCGTTCCATCGGCTCTCGGATGGTCACCCGGACGTGGTGTGCGCCATGAACGGATCATTCCTGCAGGGCGCGGCTGCTGCGTGCGGGGAGCCTGAGGAGCGCGTCGTGCCGAACAGCGTGCCGGGCCAGTGCTGCGCCAGGATCACCCCGCCCGGACAGGCGGCCTGACGGTCAACGTGACACTTGGCGGTCCGTGCCCGCCTGTCCGCCGCCCCGGCGCCGCTAGAATTGATGCGTGTCCGTCTACCTCGATCATGCAGCCACCACGCCCCTTTCCGTCGAGGCGCTGGCAGCCCTGACCCGCGAACTTTCCCGCACCGGCAACCCGTCCTCCCTGCACGGCTCAGGCCGCCGTGCCCGTCGCTCCGTGGAGGACGCCAGGGAAGCCATTGCGACGGCGGCCGGCGCCCATCCCTCCGAGGTCATCTTTACCTCCGGGGGTACTGAGTCGGACAACCTGGCCGTCAAGGGCCTGTACTGGTCCCGT
>DASSIA010000266.1:0-2530 GCA_035692345.1 Arthrobacter sp.
CATCACCAAGGGCCACCTGTACGAAGTCTCCGGACACCTGGACTGGTACAAGGAGGGCATGTTCCCGGCCATGCACGTGGACGCGGAACTCAACGAGGACGGCACCGTGCGCAAGCCCGGCCAGGACTACTACCTGAAGCCGATGAACTGCCCCATGCACAACCTGATCTTCCGCTCACGGGGACGCTCGTACCGCGAGCTCCCGCTGCGGCTCTTCGAATTCGGTGCGGTCTACCGGTACGAAAAGTCCGGCGTGGTGCACGGGCTGACCCGGGTCCGTGGCATGACACAGGACGACGCCCACATCTACTGCACCCGCGAGCAGATGAAGGACGAACTCACCAAGACCCTGCAGTTCGTGCTGGGCCTGCTGAAGGATTACGGCCTGAACGACTTCTACCTGGAGCTGTCCACCAAGGACCCGGAGAAGTACGTCGGCGAGGATGCAGCCTGGGATGAAGCCACCCGGACCCTCGCCGAGGTGGCGGAGGAATCCGGCCTGGAACTGGTCGCCGATCCGGGCGGCGCTGCCTTCTACGGTCCGAAGATCTCCGTCCAGGCCAAGGACGCCCTCGGCCGCACCTGGCAGATGTCCACCATCCAGCTGGACTTCAACCTCCCCGAGCGCTTCGAGCTCGAATTCCAGGCAGCCGACGGCACCCGCCAGCGTCCGGTCATGATCCACCGTGCACTCTTCGGTTCCATCGAGCGGTTCATGGGGGTGCTCACCGAGCACTACGCCGGCGCGTTCCCCGCATGGCTTTCCCCTGTCCAGGTGGTGGGCATCCCGGTGGCCGAAACGTTCAACGAGTACATGTTCGACGTCGTTGACCAGCTCAAGGCGGCGGGCATCCGCGCCGAGGTGGATACGTCGTCGGACAGGTTCCCCAAGAAGATCCGCACGGCCAGCAAGGACAAGATCCCGTTTGTCCTGATCGCCGGCGGCGACGACGCCGAGGCGGGCGCGGTGTCCTTCCGCTTCCGTGACGGGAGCCAGGACAACGGCGTGCCGGTGGCAGAGGCCGTCAAGCGGATCACAGAAGCCGTCCGTAACCGGACCAGCTAGCGGAAACGGATAACACCACGGTGCAGGAGAACACAGGCGCAGGATATCCAGGGGATGCCGGCGTGACAGATGACTTTGATCTCGCGGGCGTACCGGATGCTTTCCAGCGCCTGTGGACTCCGCACCGGATGGCCTACATTAAGGGCGGCCAGCACCAGTTCAAGAACGAAAACGACTGCCCGTTCTGTACAGGGCCGGGCCGGACGGACGAGGAAGCCCTGATCGTCTTCCGGGGGAAGACCTGCTACGTGGTCCTCAACCTGTTTCCCTACAATCCAGGCCACCTCCTGGTCTGCCCCTACCGGCACGTCCCGGACTACACGGACCTCACCGTGGAAGAAACCGCGGAGTTTGCGGAGATTACCCAAACAGCCATGCGGGTCCTGCGCAAGGTGGCGAACCCGGGCGGCTTTAACCTCGGCATGAACCAAGGCGTTGTGGGCGGGGCCGGAATCGCCGGGCACCTGCACCAGCATGTCGTTCCGCGCTGGGGCGGGGACGGAAACTTCTTCCCCATCATTGCCCAGACAAAGGCCATCACGCAGACCCTGGACGAAGTCCGCCAGCAGGTCGCAGAGGCCTGGCCCGGGGAGACGGATGCTGAATAGGCATGCCCGCGGGTTTTTCACCGCGCTGTTCACTCCGCTGGCGCGCTGGTTCCTGAAAATCGGTGTTTCCCCTGACGCTGTGACTGTCATCGGAACAGCCGGTGTGGTGGTCGGTGCCTTGGTCTTCTACCCCCTCGGCCAGCTCTGGTGGGGAACCCTTTTCATCACCGCGTTCATCTTCTCCGACGTGCTCGACGGCATCATGGCCCGGCTCCGGGACACCGGTGGCCGCTGGGGAAACTTCCTGGACTCCACGCTGGACAGGATCGCTGATGGTGCACTGTTCGCCGGGCTGGCCATCTGGTTCTTCACCGGCGGCGCCGACTACGCCATCGCCGTCGCAGCCATGCTTTGCCTGGTATTGGGCATGGTGGTCTCGTATGCGAGGTCCAAGGCCGAATCCCTCGGCTTCACGGCGAATGTTGGCATCGCCGAGCGCGCCGAGCGACTCGTGTCAGTGCTGGTTGTCACCGGCTTTACCGGTCTGGGACTGCCTCGGGTGGTCCTTCTGGCGACGCTCGTTCTGCTGGCCCTGGCGAGCCTGATCACCATCGTCCAGCGCATAGCAACCGTCCATCGGCAGGCCTTCGCGGAGACCGCCGCTTCTGATTAAGGCTGATTAAGCCGGCCGCCTGACGTGGGACTAGTATTGTGACTGCCCGGTCAATGGATCCGGCAACCCGGTGCGTGTACTTTCGGCTTCCCGCCGCCTTCGCGCCCGGCGAAGATCATCTATCTACCCATAGGGGTTTTTGTGTCTACACCTGATGTAAGCAGCGAAGCCGGTTCGTCCGCGAACAGCGTCACGGGCAGCAACCGCGTCAAGCGCGGCATGGCTGAGATGCTCAAGGGCGGC
>DASSIA010000267.1:0-2349 GCA_035692345.1 Arthrobacter sp.
CTTGCGGACGGAGCGCTTGGCTTCGATCAGGTTGTACATCATGGGCTGGGTCATCGAGGGGTCGTCGCCCTCGTTGTGGCCACGGCGGCGGTAGCACACCATGTCGATCACAACGTCCTTGTGGAACCGCTGGCGGAACTCGTACGCGAGCTGGGCGATGCGGACCACTGCTTCGGGATCGTCACCGTTCACGTGGAACACCGGCGCCTGGATCATCTTGGCGACGTCCGTGGAGTATGTGGACGAGCGCGACGACGACGGGGCAGTGGTGAAGCCCACCTGGTTGTTGACCACCACGTGGATGGTGCCGCCGGTGCGGTAGCCGCGGAGCTGGGAGAGGTTGAGCGTCTCGGCAACAACGCCCTGGCCTGCGAACGCAGCATCGCCGTGGACCATGATGGGCAGGACCGGGAAGGCCTCGCCCTGGTCCAGCCGGTCCTGCTTGGCGCGGACGATGCCTTCGAGCACCGAATCCACGGCCTCAAGGTGGGACGGGTTGGCGGCGAGGTAAACCTTGGTCTCGTTGCCGTTTTCCGAGGTGAACGTGCCTTCGGTACCGAGGTGGTACTTCACGTCGCCGGAGCCCTGCACGGAGCGGGGATCCTGGGTGCCTTCGAATTCGCGGAACACCTGGGCGTAGGTCTTGCCGGCGATGTTGGTGAGGACGTTCAGGCGGCCGCGGTGTGCCATGCCGATCGCAACTTCGTCCAGTCCGTCGTCAGCGGCATCGGAAATGATGGCGTCCAGCAGCGGGATCAGGGATTCGCCGCCCTCCAGGGAGAAGCGCTTCTGGCCGACGAACTTGGTCTGCAGGAAGGTTTCGAACGCTTCGGCCGCGTTGAGCCGGGACACGATGCGCAGTTGCTCTTCGCGGCTGGGCTTGGAGTACGCGTGCTCCAGCTGGTCCTGGAACCACTTGCGTTCTTCCGGCTCCTGGATGTGCATGTACTCGATGCCCGTGGTGCGGCAGTAGGCATCACGGAGCACGCCGAGGATGTCGCGGAACTTGAGCATGGGTGCGCCGCCGAAACCGCCGGTGGGCCACTCGCGGTCCAGGTCCCACAGCGTCAGCCCATAGGTCAGGACATCGAGGTCCGGGTGCTTGCGCTGGACGTACTCCAGGGGATCGGTGTCCGCCATCAGGTGGCCGCGCACGCGGTAGGAGTGGATCAGCTGCTGGATCCGGGCAACCTTGTTGATCTCGTCGGCAGGGTCCACCTGCAGGTCCGGGCTCCAGCGTACGGGCTCGTACGGGATGCGCAGGGACTCGAAGATTTCGTCGTAGAAGTTCTGGGCACCGAGCAGCAGCTGGTGCACAAGCTTCAGGAACTCGCCGCTGCCGGCTCCCTGGATGACGCGGTGATCATAGGTGGACGTCAGCGTGAGGACCTTGCTGATGGCGTTCTGCGCGATGATCTTTTCGCTTGCGCCCTGGAACTCGGCCGGGTAGTCCAATGCACCTACGCCGATGATCGCAGCCTGTCCCTTGGACAGACGGGGCACGGAGTGAACCGTGCCGATGCCGCCGGGGTTGGTCAGGGACACCGTGGTGCCCGAGTGGTCATCAGCGGTCAGCTTGCCGGCGCGGGCCCGCTTGATCAGGTCTTCATACGTGTGCCAGAACTCGGAGAAGTTGAGGGTCTCCGCCTTCTTGATGTTGGGCACCATGAGCAGGCGGGTGCCGTCCGGCTTGGGCATGTCAATGGCGATGCCGAAGTTGACGTGGGCCGGCTGGACAGCCACCGGCTTGCCATCAATCTCGTCGTAGTACACGTTCATCGACGGGAACTGGGCGAGCGCCCGGATCACGGCGTAGCCGATGAGGTGCGTGAAGGAAACCTTGCCGCCCCGGGCACGGGCCAGGTTGGAGTTGATGACCACGCGGTTATCGATCAGCAGCTTGGCCGGAATAGCCCGGACACTGGTGGCCGTGGGGACCTCAAGGCTGGTGATCATGTTGGTGGCAATGGCCTTGGCCGGGCCGCGAAGGACGGAGACGACGTCCTCTTCCGGAGCCGTGGGTGCCTTGACGTTCTTGGGAAGCTGGGCGGGAATCGGCTGGGCCGCGCTCCCGGGCTCGGTCTTCTTCGCGCCATCGCGGGCGACCGTAGCGGGAGCCTTCTTTGCCGCCGCGGGGGCGGCGGCGGGTGCTGCGGACTGTGCGGCCGGCGACGGTGCCGGTGCAGCAGGTGCAGAGGCCGGAGGAGTCGGCGGTACAGCCGGCATTTCGCGGGTTGCTGGGTGGGCCACGGCTACCGCCGTGCTTCCGTTGGAAGAAGAACCGCTGCCTGAATCGAAGGACTCGAACAGGGGCCACCATTTGGTATCCACCGTGTTCTTGTCTTTCTG
>DASSIA010000268.1:0-7592 GCA_035692345.1 Arthrobacter sp.
GCCGCTCAACGGTCAGCCCTGATCACCACCCACAGCTACGACGTCTCCCTGGATGTGCGGCAGGCGGCTGACCCGGACGTGGTGGGTTACACCAGCCGCAGCGTGATCGACTTCTCGGCCGCCGAGCCGGGCAGGTCGACATTTCTCGACTTCATCGCCGGCGAGGTCCACAGCGTGTTCCTGAACGGCAAAGGGCTGCCCGTGGCCGAGGTTGTGGACGGCTCCCGGATCCGGCTGGACAACCTGCAGGCCGAAAACCAGGTCACCGTCACCGGCACCGCACTGTACAGCCGTTCCGGCGAGGGCATGCACCGGTTTGTGGATCCGGCGGACGGCCAGTGCTATCTCTACACCCAGTACGAGCCGGCCGACGCCAGGCGCGTGTTCGCGAACTTTGAACAGCCCGACCTCAAGGCCGAGTACACGTTCCACGTCATGGCTCCGTCCGGCTGGGAAGTGGCCTCCAACGGCGTCGAGGCCGCCCGCACGCAGTTGACCAGTGATCCGGCGACCAGCCGCTGGGACTTCGCAGCCACCCGCCCCATGTCCACGTACATCACCACAGTGCTTGCGGGGCCCTACTTCAAAGCAGCGGACCGCTGGAGTGCAACACTCGACGACGGCACGCACCTGGACGTACCGCTGGCCCTGTATTGCCGCGCGTCCATGGCGGACTCCTTCGATGCCGCGGAGCTGTTCCGGCTGACCAAGAGCGGGCTGGACTTCTTCAACAGACTCTTCGACTTCCCCTACCCGTGGGGCAAATACGACCAGGCCTTTGTGCCCGAATACAACCTGGGCGCGATGGAAAACCCGGGGCTGGTCACCTTCACTGAAAGCTATGTGTTCACCTCACGCGCCACCGACGCGCAGTACCAGGCCCGCGCGAACACGCTGATGCACGAGATGGCCCACATGTGGTTCGGCGACCTCGTCACGATGCAGTGGTGGGACGACCTCTGGCTGAAAGAGTCCTTTGCGGACTACATGGGCACCCTCGGCGTTGACCGCGCCACCGGCTGGGAGACCGCCTGGGTCAACTTCGCCAACAAGCGCAAGGCCTGGGCCTACGTCCAGGACCAGCTGCCCACCACCCACCCGATCGTTGCCGACATCCCCGACCTTGAGGCCGCCAAGCAGAACTTCGACGGCATCACGTACGCCAAGGGTGCATCCGTACTCAAACAATTGGTGGCATACGTCGGATTTGACGCGTTCATTTCCGGTTCACGGCAGTACTTCCGCGACCACGCGTACGGGAACACCACGTTGGCGGACCTCCTTGCGGCCCTCAGCGCTTCGTCCGGCCGCGACCTGTCTGGCTGGGCTGCCGCCTGGCTGCAGACCGCAGGCATCTCCACGCTGTCGCTGGAGGCGGAAACGCACGACGGCGTCCTCGGCGCCGTGACGATCGTCCAGGATGCGATGGACCCCGTCACCGGACGGGAGGAACTGCGTCCGCACCGCTTGCGAGTGGGCTTGTACACGTTCGACGCCGTCGGCGACCTGGTCCGGACCGGGAGCGTCGAAACTGATGTGGCCGGAGCACGGACGGTCGTCCAGGAACTTGCCGGCCAGCCGCAGCCCGCCCTGCTCCTGGTCAATGACGACGACCTCACGTATGCCAAGGTGAGGCTGGACCCGGCATCCGAGGCGACGGTCCTGGTGTCGCTGGACCGGATCACTGATCCCATGGCCCGCGCCCTCTGCTGGACCGCGCTGTGGAACTCCGCCCGCGACGCGGAAAGCCCGGCCTCCCGCTACGTGGAGGCGGTGACGTCGTTCGGGCCGGCCGAAACGGGAGTCGGTGTACTGCTGAACATCCTCGAGAACGCATCCACCGCCGTCGAACGCTACACCCCCTTGGCGCTGCGCGAAGCGGTGCGTGGCGCCTTCCTGGCGGCGGCTGACGCCCAGCTGGAACTGGCCGCGCCGGGATCGGACCACCAGTTGGCCTGGGCCCGGACGCTCGCCGCCGTCAGCCGCCACGACACTGCCCTGCTCCCCCGGCTCAGGGGCCTGCTGGACGGCACGGTGGTGGTGGACGGCTTGGCCGTGGACGCCGAGCTGCGCTGGAACCTCTGGCACGCCCTGGCAGCCAACGGGCAGGCCACCCCCGAAGAGCTGGGCGCCGAACTCGAACAGGACACCACCGCCTCAGGCCGTGCAGGCCATGCCACGGCACTTGCCGCCCGTCCCGATCCTGCGGTGAAGGCGGCGGCATGGCGGGACGCCGTGGAGGGGACGGAGCTGTCAAACCAGCTCCTCAGCGCCACCATCGTTGGCTTTACCACCGCTCCCGCTGCCCTCCTGGCACCCTATGTGGAGCCGTACTTCGAGTGCCTCCGTGGTGTCTGGGAGAACCGGAGCATCGAAATCGCCAGCCGGATCGTGCGGGGGCTGTTTCCGCTGGCGCAGGATCTTCCGGCGGGGACCGTGCCCGAACAGCACCCGGTGGTTGTCCGCACGGATACCTGGCTGGCGGCCAACACCGACGCGCCCCGGGCCCTGCGCCGGATCATTGTGGAGCAGCGGAGCCACCTGCTCCGCGCGCTCACCGCCCAGGCCACATCGGTTGCTCCGTAACCGCCCTTTATTGCGCTCATAAGGGTGCCGGTGGGGAGGAGCACCCGATAGGCTACGGGACCCGGTGCAGCCACGCCTCGGTGCCGAACTTGGTGGCCACCCGTTCCGTGGCCGCGCTGAGTTCGGCGGCGGTGAGTTCGGACGGCGTGGCGGCATACCGTTCGCTGAACACCTCCATCATTGCTGCGATGATCTCCGTGCGGGCCAGCCCGGTCTGGCGGCGCAGCGGGTCAACCCGCTTCTTGGCGCTGCGGGTCCCCTTGTCCGAGAGCTTCTCCTTGCCGATGCGCAGGACCTCAACCATCTTGTCCGCGTCGATGTCGTAGCTCATGGTGACGTGGTGCAGCATTCCTCCATTGGCCAGGCGCTTCTGCGCGGCCCCGCCGATCTTGCCCTGGTCCGTGGCGATGTCGTTCAGGGGCACGTAGAACGCGGTAACCCCGATTTTCTCCAGAGCTGCCATCACCCAGGCGTCCAGGAACGCGTATGAATCCGCGAAACTAATCCCGTCCACCAGCGTCTGCGGCAGGTACAGGGAGTACGTGATGCAGTTGCCGGCCTCCATGAACATGGCTCCGCCGCCGCTGATCCGGCGGACCACGCTGATGCTGTGCCGGGCAACACCGTCGGGATCCAGCTCGTTGCGGACTGACTGGAAGCTGCCGATCACCACGGACGGCTCCTCCCAGTCCCAGAACCGCAGCGTGGGATTACGGCGGCCGGCGCCCACTTCTTCAGTCAGCACCTCATCCAGTGCCACGTTGACGTGGGTAGGCAGTACCGTGGGGGCGATGATGTTCCAGTGGTGGTCCGTCCAGGCCGTTGCCTTTGCCAAGGCGCGGCGGACAGTGACCGCCACGGCATCGGCCGAAAAGCCGAAGAGGACTGCGTCGGGCGGCAGCGAACCGGTGACTGCCGCGGAGAGGTCGGCCGCCGTCGTGCTTTCCGGGAGACCGGTGAGGGACCGGTTGATGGCCGGCAGCGCCTCATCCGGTTCCAGGAAAAAATCGCCGCTGAGGGAGACGTCGGCGAGGACGCCGTCCACGACGTCGAAGTCCACCACCACAAGTTTGCCGCCGGGGACTTTGTACTCCCCGTGGTGGCTGCGTGGGCGGTCTTCAGCGGCAAAGGGTATGGCAGTCATGCCATCCATCCTGCCCCACGCGCCGGGCTCCCCGAAACAACAACGCCTGCAATGCAAAAGCCCGCACCGTTGCCGGTGCGGGCTTTGTCAAAGAACCTTGGGGGTGAAGTGAATTACTTCTTGCCGCCGAAGCCCTTGAAGCGAGCGTTGAAGCGCTCGACGCGGCCTGCAGAGTCCATGATGCGCTGCTTGCCCGTGTAGAACGGGTGCGACTCAGAGGAGATTTCGACGTCGATAACCGGGTAGGTGTTTCCGTCTTCCCACTCGATGGTCTTCTTGGAAGACACGGTGGACTTGGTCAGGAAACTGACGCCGGAAGCCAGGTCGTTGAAAACAACAGCTTCGTACTTCGGGTGGATATCAGACTTCATAATGGGGCCTTTGTTCGCACAACTGGATTTTGCCAGCTGCCAGGTATGAATGGGATGGCTGCTGTCTGTTTCACTGCCTAGACTTATTCAGCCAAGGCAGAAGCCGCAGGACAGCCAGCTGTTAATAATAGCGGATCAGCGCGGACCCTGCGAACCGCGGGGCCGGAGTTCCCAGAACGCCACCGCGGAGGCCGCAGCCACGTTCAGGGAGTCCACGCCGGTGCGCATGGGGATCTTCACGGCGAGGTCGACGGCGGCGAGTGTCTCTGCGCTCATGCCGGCGCCTTCGGTGCCGAGTACCAGGGCCAGCCGGTCAGGATTGCGGGCGGCGAGGTGGTCCACGTCCACGGCATCGTGCGTGAGTTCCAGGGCCGCGACCGTGAAGCCGGCTTCCTTGAGCAGCGACAGGTCCTGCGGCCAGGACTCCAGCCGCGCCCAGGGGACCTGGAAGACCGTTCCCATGCTGACCCGGACGCTGCGGCGGTACAGCGGATCGCCGCAGCGCGGCGAAATCAGGACGGCATCGATGTCCAATGCCGCAGCAGAACGGAAGATGGCGCCCACATTGGTGTGGTCCACAATGTCCTCCAGGACCGCGACCCTGTGTGCGCCGGCCAGCAGTGCGGGCAGGGGCACCGGCGCCGGCCGCTGCATGGCAGCCATGGCTCCGCGGTGGAGGTGGAACCCGGTGATCTCCTCCAGCAGGGCGGCGCTGCCAATGAATGCGGGAATGTCCGGATAAGCACTGAGGACGTCCTGCAGGTCAGCCAGCCACTTCTCCGCAAGGAAAAACGACCTCGGCCGGTGGCCTGCCGCCAACGCCCGGCGCAGGACCCGCGAGGATTCGGCGATATACATTCCTTCAGCCGGTTCACGGAGCTTCCGCAGGTGCACATCTGTCAGCTGCGTGTAGTCGGCGACGCGGGGGTCCGCGGCGGATTCAAGATAGTGGATTGTCACCGGCTGATTATTTCAGCAGGTTGGCGATCATAAAGCCCAGTGCCACCAGGCCGAGGGCAAAGATCACGCCGCGGAGGACCGGCGGAGAAAGCCGGCGGCCTACCTTGGAGCCGATGACGCCGCCGATCAAGGAGCTGACCGCGATGATGGCCACCACCGTCCAGTTGATGCGGCCGAAGGCGAACAGCAAGTACGAGGCTGCGGCCACGATGTTCACGCCCAGGACCAGGATGTTCTTCATGGCATTGGCGTTCTGGATGGTTCCGGCCATGAACACTCCGAGGATTCCCACCAGCAGGATCCCCTGTGCCGCGACGAAGTAACCGCCGTAAACGCCTGCCAGGTAGACCAGCACCACCAGCAGCAGGCCGTGGCTTTTGTCCTTGATGGCGTGCTCGGGGTTTTCCTCCCGGGTGCGAACCCACTGCTGCAGCCGCGGCTGGAAGACCACCATCAGCAGCGCCAACACAATCAATACCGGAGCGGCGTAGAAGAACACCCTTTCCGGGAGGTGCAGAAGCAGCCAGGCGCCGCTGATGCCACCCAACAGGGAGGCGGGCAGGAGCCTCAGCAGCTGCCGCCCCCGCCCCTTGAGTTCCTTCCTGTACCCCCACGCGCCGGCGGCATTGCCTGCCACCAGCCCCATGGCGTTGCTGATGGAGGCTGTGACCGGGGAAATGCCGATGGCGATCAGGACAGGAAAGGTGACCAGGGTACCGGAGCCTACGACGGCGTTGATGGTTCCGGCCCAGAGGCCGGCAAAAAACACAAGGATGCTGCTGAGAAGCTCCATCAGGACGGGGCCGCGTTAGCGGCGTGCGGCGGCGGTGTACCTGCCGGCGCTGGCACTCACGTCAAGTTCAAGCCCGAACGTCTCGCCCAGGTTATCTGCCGTCAGCACCTCGGTGATGGGGCCGGCCGCAACGACTTTCGCGTCCCGCAGGAGCATGGCGTGGGTGAAGCCGGGCGGAACTTCTTCAAGGTGGTGGGTGACCAGGACAATCGCCGGTGCCGATTCGTCGCGGGCGAGCTCGCTGAGGCGGTGCACCAGGTCCTCGCGTCCTCCCAGGTCCAGGCCGGCGGCCGGCTCGTCCAGGAGGAGGAGCTCCGGATCAGTCATCAGGGCACGGGCGATCTGGACGCGTTTGCGCTCACCCTCGGACAGGGACGCGAATTTCCGGTTAAGAAGAGGCCCCATGCCCCAATCGTTGAGCAGCCTGAAGGCGCGGCGCTCGTCGGCCCTCTCGTAGCCTTCACGCCAGCGGCCCGTGACGCCATAGGCGGCCGTCACCACAACGTTCAGAACGGTCTCAGCCTCAGGGATCTGATTGGCCAACGCCGCGGAGGACAGCCCGATGCGGGGACGGAGTTCAAACACGTCGACGGCGCCGAGAAGTTCGTCAAGAATGCTCGCCTTGCCGCTGGAGGGGTGCAGCCGGGCAGCAGCAATCTGCAGGAGTGTGGTCTTGCCGGCGCCGTTGGGTCCAAGGATGACCCAGCGCTCGCCCTCCTTGACCTGCCAGTCCACCTTGTTCAGGAGCGTCTTGGCCCCACGGACAACGCTGACGGCAGCCAATTCAAGAACTTCACTCATAGGAATAGACACTAGGACAAAACAAGGGCGGACTGATAACTGATGCGTGGACAGCGACTCTTGTCACAGTGGCCGGTTCCGTCCCTTAATCCGGCCGGTCCCGCGGGGGAACCCACAACGTGGCGCAATCAATTCGGGTGGCCCTCCCCCGCTGGCTAAGATTGCAGCCATGACTTCGAACGTGACTGCGGTCAGCTATGGCCCAAAACTGACTGCCTCCGGGCTCGACAAACTGCGCTCCGTCCTGAAGGGCAGCGGCGCGGCTCTCCAGTCCGAGTCCAGTGGCGGGGACAGCCGGTTTGAGGTCCACACCGCCGAACTCGTCATAGCCGACGGAACGGAAGCCGGCATTTCCGCTCTCCGCCACGCGGTGACCGCGGCAGCCCAGGATGGCCTTGACACCGCCATCGTTCCCGCCGGCCTGCGCTCGGTTCCCCGGAAGCTGCTGATCATGGACGTTGATTCGACGCTGATCCAGCAGGAAGTCATCGAACTCCTGGCCGCCTACGCAGGCAAGCGGGAGGAAGTGGCAGCAGTCACCGAAGCCGCGATGCGCGGTGAACTCGACTTCGCGCAGAGCCTCCACGCGCGGGTGGCGGTGCTCGCGGGACTGCCGGCCGCCGTCGTCGATTCCGTGCGGGCCGAAGTGAAGCTGAGCGCGGGCGCCGCAGAGTTGGTCGCGGCGTTCAAGGCGGCAGGCCACGTCGTGGCAGTGGTCTCCGGCGGTTTCAACCAGATCCTGCGTCCCATCGCGGAAGACCTGGGCCTGGACTACTGGCTGGCGAACGAACTTGAAATTGTGGACGGCGCCCTGACCGGCAGGGTGCTCGGCGCCGTCATCGACCGTGCGGCGAAGGAAAAATACCTGCGCGAGTGGGCGGCCGCCGAAGGCATTGCGATGGAACACACCATTGCCGTGGGCGACGGCGCCAACGAT
>DASSIA010000269.1:0-2008 GCA_035692345.1 Arthrobacter sp.
AGAGGACGTGGTCTCCGTCCTTCGCGGCCCGGCCAAGGCCATCGCCACCAACATGATCACCAGCCTTGAGGTCCCCACGGCCACCAGCGTCCGGGCTATTCCGGCAAAACTGCTGATCGACAACCGCGTGGTCATCAACTCCAACCTGGCCCGCGCACGGGGCGGCAAGGTTTCCTTCACCCACCTCATCGGCTACGCCGTGATCCGGGCGCTCGCCCAGTTCCCGTCGATGAACGTGTTCTACGACGAGATTGACGGCAAGCCGGTGGCTGTCCAGCCGGCCCACGTTAACTTCGGCATCGCCATTGACATGCCCAAGCCGGACGGCACCCGCCTGCTCATGGTGCCTAACATCAAGAAAGCGGAGACCCTCAACTTCTCCGAGTTCTGGCACACGTATGAAGACCTGATCAAGCGCGCCCGCGCCGGCAAGCTGACCGCTGATGACCACTCGGGCACCACCGTGTCCCTGACCAACCCCGGCGGCATCGGCACCGTTCATTCCGTACCGCGTCTGTCCAAGGGACAGGCTGCCATCATCGGCGTCGGCGCATTGGACTACCCGGCCGAATTCCAGGGCGCCAGCGAAAAGATCATCGCGCAGAACGCCATCAGCAAAGTCCTCACACTGACGTCCACCTATGACCACCGTGTCATCCAGGGCGCCGGCAGCGGCGAGTTCCTCAAGCTGGTGCACCAGCTGCTGCTGGGTGCCCAGAACTTCTATGACGAGATCTTCGAGTCCCTGCGCATCCCGTACGAACCCGTACGCTGGAGCCCGGACCTGCAGGTGGACCCGGCCGACGAGATCAACAAGGTGGCCCGGATCCAGCAGCTGATCCACTCCTACCGCGTCCGCGGCCACCTGATGGCGGACACCGATCCGCTGGAGTACGTCCAGCGCAAGCACCCGGACCTGGATGTCCTGACCTATGGGCTGACCCTCTGGGACCTGGACCGCGAGTGGCCCACCGGCGGTTTCGGCGGCGCGCCGATGCTCAAGTTCCGCGACATCCTCGGTGTCCTCCGCGATGCCTACTGCCGCACCACGGGCATCGAGTACATGCACATCCAGGAGCCGGAGGAACGCAAGTGGTTCCAGGACCAGCTGGAGCACCCCTACTCGAAGCCCAGCCGCGAGGAGCAGCTGCGCATCGTGTCCAGGCTGAACGCGGCCGAAGCGTTTGAAACCTTCCTGCAGACCAAGTTCGTCGGCCAGAAGCGGTTCTCGCTCGAAGGCGGCGAATCCCTGATTCCGCTGCTGGACGCCATCATCTCCGACGCCGCTGACGACGGGCTGGATGAGGTTGCCATCGGCATGGCCCACCGCGGCCGCCTGAACGTCCTGACCAACATCGCCGGCAAGACCTACGCCCAGGTGTTCCGCGAATTCGAAGGCACCCAGGATCCCCGCTCCGTGCAGGGCTCCGGCGACGTGAAGTACCACCTCGGTACCGAAGGCACGTTCACCTCTGAAAGCGGCAACGAGACCAAGGTTTACCTCGCCGCCAACCCGTCCCACCTGGAGGCCGTGGATTCGGTGCTTGAAGGCATCGTCCGCGCCAAGCAGGACCGCCTGGACCAGGGCGAGGCCTTCCCGGTCCTGCCCATCATGGTCCACGGCGATGCTGCGTTCGCAGGCCAGGGCGTTGTTGCCGAGACACTGAACCTGTCCCAGCTCCGCGGCTACCGCACCGGCGGCACCATCCACGTGGTGGTCAACAACCAGGTGGGCTTCACCACCGCCCCGTCGTCGTCGCGCTCGTCCACGTATTCCACGGACGTCGCCAAGATGATCCAGGCGCCGGTGTTCCACGTGAACGGTGACGATCCTGAGGCAGTGGTCCGCATTGCCCAGCTCGCCTATGAGTTCCGCCAGCGGTTCCACAAGGACGTTGTGATCGACATGGTGTGCTACCGCCGCCGTGGCCACAACGAGGGCGACGACCCCTCGATGACCCAGCCCATGATGTACAACCTGATCGAAGCCAAGCGCTCCGTCCGCAAG
>DASSIA010000270.1:0-4584 GCA_035692345.1 Arthrobacter sp.
GAAAGTGAACACGCCATGGCTACCGATTACGACGCTCCACGCAAGACAGACGACGAGTCTTCCGCCGAGTAGCTGGAGGCCCTGCAGGCATCCCGCAGCGGCAATGCCCAGACCGCGGTCATCGACGTCGACGAGAACGACACCGCCGAGGGGATCGACCTGCCCGGCGCCGATCTCTCCGGTGAAGAGCTGACCGTCATTGTTGTTCCGGAGCAGTCCGATGAATTCACCTGCGCATCATGCTTCCTGGTCCGCCACCGGTCCCAGATTGCACGCGAAAAGAACGGCATGAAGTACTGCATCGAGTGCGAAGGCTGAAAGCCCGACGGCGGCACTCCGGTGAGCGGATCCGGCGTCGTTATTATGCATAACGGCAGGGTGCAGAAACGGCGTTAATAGCGTTTCGATTGCCCCATTGCATGCTTCAGAATCACGCCTGCGTGACCGGAACCAGTGCCAATTAACGGTTCCGCGCCGAAGCGGCAACAACCCTGTTGAGAGCCCCCCGAGGCTCCTAGGCTTGAGCTACCTCATCACTCGAAGGGTGGCCCACAATGAAAAAGATTCATACGTGGCTGGCAGTCATTGCGATGGCTGTCGGATTGGGTTTCCTGGCTCCGGGGCCGGCCTCGGCAACCACTTCCTATTGCGGGCTCGTATGGGGGTCGCTGGTCAAAACAGATCCGGCCATGAGCACCGCATCCGTCACCAACGTCAGGACCGGGCAGCACTACTGCTTCGACCGGATGGTGGTTGATCTCAACGGCCCCGTTGCCGGCTACACGGTCCAGTACGTTCCGACCGTGGTCCAGGACGGTTCAGGTTTTGAAATTCCGCTGCGCGGCTCGGCGTTCCTCCAGGTCACCGTGAACGCGCCGGCCTACGACAGCAACGGCAACGTCACGTACAGCCCGGCGGCAAAGGCCGAACTGTCCGATGTGTCGGGATATCAGACCTTCCGGCAGGTGGCCTACGCGGGCAGCTTTGAAGGCTACACCAGCTTCGGACTTGGCGTTCGTGCCCGGCTCCCGTTCCGGGTGTTCACCCTGGACGGCCCCGGATCCGGATCACGCCTGGTGGTGGATGTAGCGCACTTCTGGTGACCGGCGGTGTGCTGCTGAACAGGCTGCTGAACCGCAGTTGGGAAGAACAGGAAACCAAAACAGCGGTGCCCTGCCCGGAAACATCCCGGCAGGGCACCGCCGCTGGTGAACGTCAAGAGACAGAATAGTAAGCTCACTGAGAAATTCCACGCAGGGGCTCCTCTGCTGGTACCGGGGCTGATAGCGTCGGCATTACTGGACCAATCGAGGAGGATTCATGAAAGCTTCACCGACCCTGACCAACAACCTGCAGGCCGTACTCGCGGACCTGATCGAGCTGCACATCCAGGGCAAGCAGGCCCACTGGAACATCGTAGGAACCAACTTCCGGGACCTGCACCTGCAGCTGGACGAAATCGTCGACGCCGCCCGGCAGTTCGCGGACGAGATGGCCGAGCGGATGCGCGCCCTCCACGCCTTACCCGATGGCCGCAGTGCCACCGTGGCCAAGTCCACGTCCCTGGCACAGTTCCCCGATGGCCTCATCAACACCAAGGACGCCATCGAGCGGATCGTCGCCGCCCTCGAGGCTGCCGTAGGGACCATGCGCAAGGTCCATGACGAGGTGGATGAGGAGGATCCCACCACCGCGGACCTGCTCCACGCCTTCATCGCCAAGCTGGAACAATACGCGTGGATGGTGAACGCGGAGACCATGAAGGCCTCTGCCAGCGTTACCGCCCCTGACGCCAAGTAGGACCCGGCAGTCCTAGTCCGCCGTCGGAACCTTTCGGAGTACGACGGCGGCAAGGACTGCCGCGCCCGCCATCAGTACCAGCGCAATTGCCGCAGTGGTGTGGACACCGGAATCAAACGCCAGGCGCGCTGCGCCGCGGAGCGCTTCGGCCAGCGGCCCAGGCAGGCTGGCGGAGAGTTCCGCTGCGCCTGCCAGGGTTTCACCGGCCTGGTGCACGGCGGTGCCGGACGCAGTTTCCGCCACCCCGGCGGGAAGCCGGAGATTGCGCTGGTAGGACGCGGTCAGGATGGAACCCAGGACTGCCGTCCCCAGCAGTGATCCCACCTCATACCCCGTTTCCGAGATGGCGGCCGCCGCTCCTGACTTGTCGGCAGGAACGGAGCCCAGGATCAGGTCGTTGGAAATGGTCTCCGCCGTGCCAACCCCCAGGGCAAGGATGAGCAGTGCGGCCAGGAGAAGGCCCGGGCCGGTGCCGTGATCGCCAAAGACGACCAGGCCGTAGCCGGTGGCGCTCAATGCCAGGCCGCCGGCCACCACAAAGCCCGGACGCACCTTCCGGACCAGCGGCACCACCGCCAGGCCGGCTGCCACCGTGGCTACCAAGGCCGGGATCATGGCTATTCCGGCGGCGGACGGTGTCATCCCGTCCAGGAGCTGCAGATGCTGGGCCAGGAACAGGATAAAGCCGTTGAAGGAGAACAGGGCCAGCACGTTTGCCGTGATGGCGGTGCTGAAAACCCGGTTGCCGAACAGGGACATGTCCAGCAAGGGGCTGGCCAGCCGCTGCTGGCGGCGGACAAATACGAATCCCATGGCCAGGCCAAAGGCAACAAGCCCAGCCGGCGCGGCGCCAAAACCTTCGGTTGCCAGCTCCTTGATGCCATAGACGACTGGCACCATCACCAACAGGGACAGCGCGATGCTGGGCCCGTCCACGCGTCCGGGGCGAGGATCCTTTGATTCCGGAATGACGGCTGGCCCGAACGCCACCAGGGGCAGCATGATGGGTACCGCGACCAGCAGGATGGCGCCCCACCAGAACTGCTCCACCAACCAGCCCCCAAAAATGGGGCCCAGGGCGGCACCGCCGGAGAAGCCGGCGGCCCAGATGGCGATGGCAAGACGGCGCCGGTTGGAGTCCGGAAAGATGTTGCGGATCAGGGACAGGGTGGAAGGCATCAGCATCGAGCCAAAGAACCCCAGCAGTGCCCGTCCCGCAATCAGCCATTCGGCACTGGGGGCAAAGGCTGTTGCTGCGGAGACGGCGGCGAATCCTACGCTGCCGGTCAGCAGCAGCCGGCGCCGTCCGATCCGGTCGCCCAGGCTGCCCATGGCAACCAGCAAGCCGGCAAGCACCAGGGGATAGGCGTCCACGATCCAGAGCAACTGGACTCCGGTTGTCTCCAGGCCTCTCGCGATTGCCGGAAGCGCAAACGTCAAGGCAGTGTTGTCCACCGCGACCAGGAGCACCGGAAACATCAGCAGGGCCAGCGCGAGCCAGTCGCGCCAGGGCGACATGGCGGGCCCTGACGGCCGGAGGCCGGCGGCCTTGGTCGATGTGCTTCGGGTGTTCCGGGTGGACTGTGCGGACAACGTCATGCTCTTAACTATACCGTCTGGACGGTATAGTTAAGAAATTGCCGCGGAGCATGCATGATTGAAGCCATGGCCAGACAACCCGTAGCCCGAGATGCCGTCCTCGACGCTTTTGAACAACTTCTGATTGATGTGGGGGAGCGGGCTGCCACTTTGGACGCGGTGGCCAAGCGGGCCGGTGTGTCCAAAGGCGGCCTGCTGTACCACTTCCCCAACAAGGAGGCGCTGATCACCGCCACGCTTGAGCGGCTGGACCTCCTGGCCGGGGAAGACCTCGCGCTCATGGCGGCCGCCGCCGAAGGTGCCGCGGCCTACTTCATCCGCTCCTCGCTCTGGTCCGATTCGCCGATGGACCGCTCCTTCGTGGCTGTCACCCGGCTGGCCGAGGTGGCCCACGAAGGTGCCCGGCGCCGATTTTCCGCCATCCAGCAGCAGTGGCTGGACCTGATCGCAGCCGACGTCGGTAAAGCCATGGCCAAAGCCGTCCTCTATATGGGGGACGGGCTGTATTTCAACGCCATGTGGGAAAGCGGTACCACCGGGGACGGCCGGGGCACCCATGGAGACATTGAGGAACTCCTGGCGGCCGTGGAGCGGCTGCGGGGCTGATTCTGCCCGATCATTCGGCCGGTCCCTGACGCGGCCCCCGTGTATCCGGACGCGCCGGAGCCCCATCCCCGAATGATTGAGCAGAATCCGATGACCACATTTGCCCGATGGTGGGCAGCATAGGAGAATTGGACCTTGTTCCGGCTTCCACGGGCCGGGCCCGGTACAACGGACGTGGGCACAAATCCTCCCCGGGAAACTCAGGTCCCGGACACAGCGGGGAGGAACCCGAATCGATGTGGCGCACGCTGCGCCGCCTTTAGTAATGGAGTTCCTTGTGAGTGTTAGTTCCGCCTCGGCCACCTTCGTTGACCGGCACATCGGCGCCCGCCGCCAGGCCGATATTGACTCCATGCTCAAGGCCGTTGGCTATGACACTGTGGACGCGCTGGTGGATACGGCCGTCCCCAACGACATCCGGCAGGACGTAGCGCTCCGCCTCAAGGACGCCCTCAGTGAGGTTGAGGTCCTTGCGGAGCTGCGGAAGCTTGCCGCGAAGAACAAGACGGCTGTGCAGATGATCGGCCAGGGCTATTACGACACCGTGACGCCCGCCGTGATCCGCCGCAACGTCCTCGA
>DASSIA010000271.1:0-2896 GCA_035692345.1 Arthrobacter sp.
CTCGTTCGAGATCAAGGCCTTGCGCTGAAAGGAAACCACTTGTGTTGTCACCTTCACATCGCCGAAATGAACGGCAACATCGCCCCACTGCTCGGTCCGGAGTGTTTCGAGCACTTCAATCTGGGTCACGTCACGGGCCGTCGTGTAGTAGTCCGGGTTGGCACGCCGGACCACCACGCAGTGGTCGTCCTCATTCAGGTCCTCCACCACATAGCTGTCGCCCTGGTGGACGTAGATGGCCCCCGTGTGCGCCTGGTAATGCGTCTGCGGCGAATCCATGGTCCCAAGCAGGGACCCGGTGTCCGCATCCACGATGCTCACTGGTCCGCCGCCGTCTGCCCGGAGGTTCACCATGGCGGCAGCGCTCTGGGAGTGGGTCCAGAACCAGCCCGCCGGCCGGCGCCGCAGGTAGCCTTGCGCCACCAGCTGCCCCAGCAGCTTCTCGGCAGTGCCGCCGAAAAGGCCCAGCTCGGCAACTCCCAGCGGCAGTTCGGCGGCGGCGGCGCAAAGGTGCGGACCCAGCACGTACGGATTGGAAGGATCAAAAACGGTCGCCTCAACGGACACGTCGAAGATCGCCTCGGGATGGTTCACCAGGTAGGTGTCCAGCGGATCGTCGCTGGCCACAAACGCCGCGATGGCGTCCTGTCCGGCGCGCCCCGCCCGCCCAATCTGCTGGAACAGTGACGCCCTGGTGCCCGGCCAACCCGCCACCAGGACGGCATCCAGCCCGGAAATGTCGATCCCCAGCTCAAGGGCGGACGTGCTGGAGACACCCAGCAGTTCGCCGGACCGCAACGCCTTTTCCAGGGCCCGCCGCTCCTCCGGAAGGTAGCCGGAACGGTAGGCGGCCACCCGCTGCGGCAGGCTGGGATCCACTTCGTCCAGGAGGCGCTTGGTGATGGATGAGATCGTCTCCGCACCGCGGCGGGACTTGATGAAAGCGATGGTCCGGATCCGGGACGAGACCAGGTTCGCCAGCAGATCGGCCGTTTCGGCAACCGCCGTGCGGCGCTCCCTCGCGCCGTTCTCGCCCTTCAGCTCGGTCAGTGCCGGCTCCCAGAATGCAACAGTGGTGGAACCGTGCGGGGAGCAGTCCTCGGCAACGGCCTGGACCGGCGCCCCGATCAGGCGGCCAAACGAGGTGCCTGGCTCCGACGCCGTCGCGGACGCAGCGATGAAGACCGGCCCGGGGTGGGATGTTCCGGCACCGTAGTACGCGCAGATGCGGCGCAACCGGCGCATCAGGTTGGCCACATGGGAGCCGAACACTCCACGGTAGCTGTGGGCTTCGTCCACAATCACATACCGCAGCCGCCGGAAAAAACTGGCCCACCAGGCGTGATTGGGAAGGATGCCGAAGTGGAGCATGTCCGGATTCGCAAGGATGAAATTGGCGTGGTCCCGGATCCAGCGGCGGGATGCGGGGTCCGTGTCGCCGTCGTACGTCTCGGCCCGCACGGTGGGCAGTTTCAAGGAACGGATGGCCGCGAGCTGGTCTGCAGCCAGCGCCTTCGTAGGCGAGAGATAAAGCGTCACGGCGCCGTCGTCGTGGATCTTTCCCGGTTCGGACAGGACGCGCAGCTCTGAGCGGTGGATGGCGTCCAGGGCCGGCAGCTGGTAGGCCAGGGACTTGCCGGAGGCCGTCCCGGTGGCGATGACCACGTGCTCCCCGCCGTGGGCCAGGTTGGCGGCCTGGATCTGGTGCCGGTAGGGCTCGTGGATGCCCAGGGAGCCATAAGCAGCCACGAGATCCGGATGTGCCCAGCCCGGCCACGTCTCGTGGACCGCCTGGCGGGCGGGGATGGTGCGGACATGACGCAGCTGCTCCGGGTCCGGGCCTCGGCCCAGCAACGGAATCAGGGAGTCATGGGGGTTCACCCCAACATTCTTTCACCCGGGGAAAAATCACCCCACGGAAAGGTCGGCGCCCTCGTCGGAAACGGACAGCATCAGCACGCGGCAAACAGTGGACCAGCCCAGGTGGGAATAGAGTTTCTGGCCGTCCAGGGAAGCCAGCAACAGGCCGTTTTCCACATCCGGCCCGATGGCCTGTGCCGCGAGGGCCTTCATAATGAAACTGCCCAGGCCGCGGCGCTGGAACGCGGGCTGGACCACAATCTTGTCGAACACCGCGGTCTCGCCCACCACAAAAACCCTGCCGCTTGCCGCCACCGCGTCACCCGAGCGGACCACCGCGTGGTGGACGCCATCGAGTTCGGAGGTGACCAGGTTCAGGTCGTCGTCGGAAAGCCACGGATCTTCCGTGTCCTGGGTTTCCATGTCCACGATCATCATGGCCTGCGATGCGGACGTGACGTTCAGTCCGTGCTGTTGGGCGAGCTCCTTGTAGCGGAGGACGTTGTTCGTCAGGATGGTCAGGACCCTGGGCGGTGCCTCGGCGGTCTTCGCTGCCAGGGCCGCGAACTCGTCATCGGTGGGGTCGTGGGCGAAGTACTCCCAGTCCCCGGTGGTGTCGGCCCGCAGTGCAGCGGGGAAGCGGCCCTCAACTGATGTCTGGTAACCGCGGCAGCCGGCCCAGCCAGCTACCCAGACTTCAAGAAGGCGTGTGATGTCTTCAACCAAGGCGTCCGGACTCATGTCATGAGGGTATTCCAGCCCTGACCTAAGCAACAGGGGTAAGGCGCCGGGATGTCGGTTGCTTACGCAATTGTGATCCTGAACAGGCGCGACGCCGCCGGCGCAGGGAGCCGACCTAGGCCCGGGCCCCAGGCGGGCCCGGCACGCAGCAACCAAGTACCCTTAAATACGTGGCTTTGAACCGAATTGTGCTCTTTTACGGCTTTACCCCCATCGCAGATCCGGACGCGGTGCGGCTCTGGCAGCGTGCCCTGTGCGAGAAACTCGGGCTGACCGGGCGCATCCTCATCTCCAA
>DASSIA010000272.1:0-9131 GCA_035692345.1 Arthrobacter sp.
ATCCGAGGCCAAGGCTGCGGCTTCGTCAATGTCTGTGCCGAAGCGGCCCAGCACCACCTTTCCGTCCACCGCGAAAGGACTGGGCTGCAGCGGCGGCACGTTCGCTGCCGCCGTCGACGGGTCCGCGGCATCGGCGCTGCCGGCAGGGGCTTTCTGCGCCTCCGCACGCCCCAGCGCCTCAGACATAATATTGGCCGCGGAGAGGATGGCCCGGCCGTTGCGCCACGCCGTCGTGAGGTACGACGTGGGGGCCACTTCATAGCGGGACTGCCCGTCCGCCCCGGCCACGCGCACGGGAAATTCGCGGACAAAGTGGAAGAGCTGACCCGCCGATGCCCCCCGGAAACCGTAAATCGACTGGTTGGGGTCCCCCACTGCGGTGACCGCGTGTCCTTCGCCGAAGAGCCGCGAAAACAGAACCAGCTGGGCGTAGGACGTGTCCTGGAACTCGTCCAGGAGCACCACTTTGTACCGCTGGCGTTCCATGTCCGCGGCCAGTGGAATCTCCCGTGCCACACGGGCTGCAAGGGCCACGAGGTCACCGAAGTCCAACGCTCCCCGCGACCTCTTAGCCGCGGCGTAACGGCCCACCATGTCAGCCACACTGGCCCTGGTGCGCAGCATCGAAGCCAGTTCACCCACGGCCTGCGGGGCATTCTTCTGCGCTCCGGCAACGTAAGGAAGTTCCTCGAATTCCGCAAGCCGCGCCATCAGCCAGGCCTCGACGCCGGCCGGTTCCTGCAGGTGCTCTGCGCATTCCCCCGCGAGCTGGATGACTGCCTTGACCAGCGTGGACTTAGCGGCCTTGAAGTGGCTGTAGTCGCCGTCGAACGCTTCCACCACGTCGCTGGCGAGCTGCCAGGCCTGGGCACCGCCGAGCAGCACAACGTCGCGTTCCACACCGAGCCGCAGCCCGTAGTCCGAAACGATGCCGCTGGCGAACGAGTGGTAGGTGGACACCTTGGGCTCAAGGGAGTCGCTGCTGAGCAGGCCTTTGGGAAATACGGCATGCTGCGTGTCCTGGGCCGCGATCCGCTGCAGTGCGGCCAGCTTGGCCCGGATCCGGGTTGCCAGCTCGCCGGCAGCCTTCCTGGTGAACGTAACGCCCAGGACTTCCTCAGGCCTGACCCAGCCGTTGGCAACGAGCCAGACGACGCGGTCGGCCATGGTGGCGGTCTTGCCGGAGCCCGCTCCCGCAATCACGAGCCGTGGCGCCAGGGGTGAGGAAATGATGGCCGACTGTTCCGGCGTCGGGGTGTTCTTTTCGCCCAACAGCCCGGACAGCTGCTCGGGGCTGAACAGGGGCTCGGGAGCCTGGGTCTGGCTCATTCGGTGACCTGCTTCCCGCGGACGCAGAGCGGACAGACTTCCGGGAGGCGGCAGCCGTGGCCGCCGTGGCTGCTTTTCGCCGGGTCATGCCTGGCTTCGAAGCTGTTGCCGGCCATCACCGTGGCTGCATCGGTGACCATGTCCAGCGCCCAGTTCTCCCGGGCATCCAAGGGTTCCTGTTGCTGGACGCCGGGGCTCTTGGTGGTTGTTCCGAGCTGGGCCAGCACGGCACCGCCCGGGACCGGGGAGCCGATCAACCCGGGTACCTCCGCGAAACCGCCTGCGAGGACTGCTGCCTGGTAGGCCCCCAACTGGGGATGGCGGGACAACTCTGCCTTGCCCGGCTGCCGCTTTCCGGTCTTGAGGTCCACAATGACCAGCCTTCCTTCCGCGTCGATCTCCAACCTGTCCACCTGGCCCCGGAGGACAGCTGCCCGCGCCTCGCCGCCCGGGGCATCGCCCGGGCCTGCCGGCGCCGACCCCGGCACGGCCGGAACGTCGGGCAGCCGGACCTCAAAGTCCTGCTCGACGCCCAGCAGGCTCCGGCCCTCGCTGCGCATGACCAGGACGTACTGGGCGAGCTTGCGCACCATGGTTTCGGCACGCTGGAAGTCGAGTTTGCCTTCCCAGTTGTCCTTCATTCCCAGGGTTGGCCACCGGCGGATGAGTTCGGCGACGTACTCACCACCGGACGCTTCGGGCAGGTCCTGCGCGATGGCGTGGACCAGTGTGCCCAGGCTCCGGGCGAAATCGGTGGCGGCCTCGCCCCCGGCCGCCTGCACGAACCAGTCGAGCGGTGATTTCTGCACGGATTCCACCTTTGACGGCGAGACGTAAACGGTCCCGCCATCAGGGACCACAGGGTCCGACGTCGTCATCGGAAGCAGGCCCCACCAGCTGTCCGGGTGCGCTCCCGGGACAGCCGGTTCCGCTGCCGCAAGTCCGGCCAGGACCCTGGCGGCTTCGGCCGCCTCAGGTTCATACCCGCCGTCCAGCTGCGCGTATTGCCGCAATTCCGCCACCAGGGCACGCAGGGTCATGGGCCGTTCCACCGGGGTGAAGCCCCGCCCCTCGGCACCCGGTTCAAGGGGCGCCACGTAATCAAGGAAGGACGACGGCTGGTCATCCTCGGACGACACAGCGGTGCAGATCAGGATCTCGCAGGCCCTGGACACGGCTGTGGAGAAGCTCCTGAGTTCGTCGTAGCGGATTTCCCGGAGCCGGCTTAGCGGGTCCAGCTGCAAGGCGTAGGTGACGCCGTGTTCGACGGCGTCGGCGTACAGGCTGCTGCCCAGGAGCTCACCGCGGAGCCGGGTATTGGGCCACACGCCTTCCTGCAGGCCCGCCACAATCACCACGGGCCACTGCCGCCCGGCAGCACTGGCCGGGGTCATGAGTTCGACGGCGTCGTCCACTTGGGCCCGCGCGGCCAGTGTGTCCATGGGCAGCTCCTGGTTCAGGAGGTACTCGAGGAACTGTTCCGGTCCGGCGCCGGGCATCTGGTCCACGTAGCGCTCGGCGGTGTGGAACAGAGCCATCATCGCATCAAGGTCGCGGTCGGCGCGGGCTCCGTGGGAACCGCCCGTGAGGGCGGATTCGGTCCACGCGTTGGCCAGTCCCGTGGAGTGCCACAGGGCCCACAGGACGGTCTCGGCATTGGCCCCGGGCTCGGCTGCGGCGCTCCGCCCGGCTTGGATCATGCGGGCGGTCCGGCGCGCGGAACGGCCTTCCAGGCCAAGCGTCCCCAAAGCGCCGGGTTCCAACAGTGCCTCCACCAGCAGTGCGTCACTGGTCCGTCCGCCGCCGCCCTGCAGTTCCTCCCGCCTGAGCGACTGCCGGAGCCGGCGCAGTTCAATGGAGGTGGCGCCCCCGATGCGTGACGTCAACAGGGCGACGGCGGTCTCCGGGGTCAGCAGCCCGGGGTCCAACGCGATGGCGTAAGCGTCCAGCAGCGGGCGCACAGCCACTTCATCGCGGACCGCTGATTCGGCCACCGGAACGCGTACCGGAATCCCCTGGCCGGTGAGGTAGCGCTGCAGCTCACTCAGTTGCCCGCCATTCCGCACGATCACTGCGATTTCGGCCAGGTCGCGGCCATGGTTGACGTGCTGGTCCAGGATGCGCTGGGCGACGTACCGCAGTTCGTGGACCGGGGACGGCACCAGGTGTGCTTCCACCGTGCCGGCGGACTGCGGGTTGGGTCCGACGACGGCGGTGGGCCCGTGCGCGGTTCCGCCACGGGGTTCGGGCTGCTCAAGCCGCCTTGCGAGCTGCCCGCCCGCACGCTGCGAGATCCGGCCCGCGACGCCCAGCCAGGCCTCTGCGATGGCGGGGGCGTGCCGATGCGTATGCCACAACGGCCGCTCGATGAGGCTGCCATCGGCGGAAAGCAGGCGCGGGAGTTCCGCGACGAGGTCGGGTCTGGCCCCGCGGAAGCCCTGCACCACGGTATCCGGAGAGAAGGCAACATAGCAGTCCTTGCCTGCGGCGATGTCGGCGAGCAGTTCGAAAACGGCAGGGTTTGCCTCCTGGACATCGTCCACCAGCACCAGCTGGAGGCGGTCCCTCTCCGCGGCCAGGAAGTCGGGTGCGTCCTGGAAGATCTGCCGTGCCGTGGTGATGATGCCGGCGGGATCGAAAGCCTCGGGCATACGCAGGTCCAGGACGTCCCGGTACTCGGCATACAGGGCCGCCGCGGCGATCCAGTCCGGCCGGCCGCACTGGTGGCCCAGCTGCTCAAGGTCGCCGGCTGTCCGTCCGGATTCGATGATCCGGTCAAAGAGTTGCCGCACCTCATGACGGAAGCCCCGCGTCTCCAGCGCCGCTTCCAGGTCCTCAGGCCACGGAAGTTCCAGGCCGGGCATCCGGTGGCCCTCCAACAGTTCCCTGATGATGAGGTCCTGTTCCGGTCCGGACAGGAGGCGCGGCCCCCGCGGAAGGGGGAGGATTCCCTCCGCCTTGGCCCGGCGGATCAGGTCAAACGCGTAGGCGGCCCAGGTCCGGGCC
The DNA here is from genome assembly GCA_035692345.1 of Arthrobacter sp. Taxonomy (GTDB): domain Bacteria; phylum Actinomycetota; class Actinomycetes; order Actinomycetales; family Micrococcaceae; genus Arthrobacter. The sequence goes on from DASSIA010000272.1 coordinate 4,336, forward strand.
GGTGTGGTGCTCAGGCTCCTGTCCAGCCGTGCTGTGAACCGGTCGCGGAGTGAGTCGGCGGCGAGGCGTCCGGGGGCCAGGATAAGGATCCGCTCGGGGTCCACGCCGTCCTGCAGCGCACGGCGGACGGCAGCTTCGATCAGGACCGTGGATTTGCCGGTTCCGGGCGCGCCGGGAACCAGGACGGGCCCGGAACCGTGGGGCACTTCGACGGCGGCCCGCTGGTCGGCGGACAACGCCGGAACAGCGACGTGCAGCTGCCGTGGCGGAAGGAGGCGAAGGCCCGTTCCGCCGGAGCGTCCGGCCGCGGGTGCGGGTCTGGCTGGCGTGCTGGCTGACTCGGCGGGGTCAACGACGGGGATTGTTACGGTCACACAGACATTTCATCATCAGCCACCGACAATCCATGCCGTCGCCGCTCCAGCTCCCCGGCAATGGCATCGATCCGGTCGAAGTCGTCCTCGCCCGGCGCCCAGCGTGCTGCCATCAGGTCCACCCGCCATTTCCCTTCGCCGGTGCGCAGGAAAGCATCGTGGTCACCGAGCAGCGGCGTCCCTTCCAGCCGGTAATGGCGGAGGGCTTCAGCCTCGTGGCCTTCCGGACCGTGGCCGCTTGCCTTCAGGATGCGCCACCACGGGACCTGGCTGCCATAGTGGCTCATGGCGTGGCCCACCTGCCGGGGTCCGCCGGACCCCAGCAGCTCGGCCACATCGCCGTAGGCCAGGGCGGTTCCGGGCGGAACCAGCTCAACCAGCGCGAGCACCGCCTCAATGTACTCAGTCCGCATGCATCAAGATTACCGGCAGTGGCGCTGGCGGATCCTGTCGGTGCTGACCGGTAGCGTTGAAGCATGACCACCTGGAACACCCTCCCCCGCGCAGCCTTCGACCTCGAGACAACCGGACGGAATTCGCGTGCCGCGCGCATCGTCACGGCGTCGGTGACGGTGGTGGACCACAAAGGGGATGTGATCAAGGAACACGAATGGCTGGCCGATCCCGGCATCGAGATCCCTGCCGAGGCCAGCGATATCCACGGCGTCACCACGGAGAAGGCCCGGAGCGAGGGACGGCCGGCCCAGGAAGTCACAGGGGAACTGGCCGCTGTCCTGCAGGAACTGTTCGACGCCGGCATACCGGTCATTGCCTTCAACGCCAGCTACGACTTCACCGTCCTGGCCGCGGAGTCTGCCCGCTACGGCGTCCGGCAGTTGACCCGGTTCCCGGTCCTGGACCCGTACATCATGAACAAGCAGGTGGACCGCTACCGCAAGGGCAAACGCACGCTGACGGCCTTGTGCGAGGAATACGGCATCAGCCTGGATAACGCCCACACCTCGGCCGCAGACGCCTTGGCCACGCTCCGAATGCTGGACGCCATGGCCATCAAGTTCCCCAAGCTCAAGATGCCGGCAAGCCAGCTGCACGAACTGCAAAAGGACTGGGCCGTCAGCCAGGCTGCAGACTTCCAGGACTACCTGCGCAAGACCAAGCCCACTGCCGTGATCGAAGGCGAGTGGCCCGTCCTTCCCCCGGAAGACGCCAGCCGCGGCGACTTCTAGCAAGCGGACCGTCCCGATCTGCGATCGATATCACAGCTGGACGCCTCTCCTCAGCGACAACTTCGCTGGCGGAAGAATTTTCCTCCCGTTCACCATTCCGAAAGACTCCGGCAGCACTTCTCTTCATCGTCATTGATTCACCCTGCAACCTGGGTCAAATGCCGAAGATTATTCTGTAATGACTCAGTTCGGGCATGACTGACATAATTATCTGCAACTGACTGCTTGTGCTAAGCCGTGCCCGCGGCCAACCTCCTGAGGATAAATGATCACTGTTACTGACCTTCGCAAGGTCTATCGCCAGGGAAAGAAAGACGTGGTGGCCTTGGACGGGGTCACCCTCTCCGTTCCCAAGGGCTCCATCCACGGAATCATTGGCCACTCCGGTGCCGGCAAATCAACCCTGGTTCGTTGCCTCACGCTCCTGGACCGTCCGACGTCGGGCTCCGTAAGCATCAACGGCACTGTACTGAGCTCTGTCCGGGACTCCGAGATCCGCGCGGCCCGACGCCGCGTCGGCATGGTTTTCCAGCACGCCAACCTGATGGATTCCCGCACCGCGGCTGGCAACGTGGCCCATCCGCTGGAACTGGTCAACACGCGCAAAGACAAGATCGCGGCGAGAGTAGCCGAGCTGTTGTCCCTCGTGGGCCTCGCCGGTTTCGAAAACGCGTACCCGTCCCAGCTTTCCGGCGGTCAACGCCAGCGGGTAGGAATAGCCCGCGCTTTGGCTGCAGAGCCTGATGTACTGCTGTGTGACGAGCCCACGTCCGCCCTGGATCCGGCAACCACCAACGAAATCCTGGACCTCATCCAGGACCTGACCACCCGCTTGCAGCTGACCGTGCTGATTATTACTCACGAAATGAACGTGGTGAAGCGGGTCTGCGATTCCGTGTCGCTGCTGGCCAAGGGCCGGATCATCGAGCACGGTGCGCTGGAGGACATTGCCGCGGATCTTGAGAGCAAGCTCGCCAAAGCGCTCTTGCCGCTTCCGCCGGCGGAACCCCTCAAGGGTTCATTGCAGGGCGGGCCTCTCCTCGAAATCCTGTTTGCCGGCGACAACGCCAAAGAGCCTGTCCTGACGGGCGTGGCCCGTCACTTCGACATCGACATCAACGTGCTTGCCGGCAGCGTTGAGACGCTCGGCGGCCAGCAGTTCGGACACCTCCGAGTCCAACTTGCCAACAATGCGGACCTGGCGGGTGTTCTCGAATACCTTCATCAGCGCGGAATCGGAGCAAAGCTGGTGGACGCCAAAGCCCTGTCCGCCGACGCCGCCATGGACAACGGGACGGAACTGAACCTGTGAACGACTTTTTCAGCAATCCCGTCTTCGCCAAAGCCCTCCCCGAGGCCATCGTGGAAACGCTTCAGATGGTAGGAATTTCGGCCTTTTTTACGGTGCTGGTGGGTCTCCCGTTGGGCGTCTTCCTGCACGCGACGGCCCCCGGCGGCCTTCGTCCCATGCCTGTGGTCAACCGGATCGTGAGCGATGTCATCGTCAACATCACCCGCTCCATTCCCTTTGCCATCCTGATGGTGGCACTGATTCCACTCGCCCGGCTCCTGACGGGTACCAGTCTGGGTCCGGTTGCGGCTTCGGTGTCGTTGTCCATAGGCACCATTCCTTTTTTTGCCCGCCTCGTGGAAACTACCCTCCGGGATGTCCACCATGGCAAGATCGATGCCGCGCAGGTGATGGGCTCCACGAAAATGCAAGTAATCAGCAAGGTACTGCTGCCCGAATCCCTGCCTGCCCTGGTTTCTGCCACCACCACGACAGTAGTCACGCTCGTGGGTTACTCGGCCATGGCCGGCCTCGTAGGCGGCGGAGGGCTTGGGAAACTTGCCTACAACTATGGTTTCCAGCGGTTCGACGTTCCGGTCATGATCGTCACCATCGTGTTGATCATTGTCCTCGTCCAAGTGATCCAGCTCATTGGCGAGTGGACCGCGCGGCGCCTGGACCACCGCTAGGCGTTATCCCGCCTACCCGAATCCAAACCGCAGCAGGTACCGACCCGCTGCATCTTCGCAGGAGATCCATGACTGGCAACAAGCCGGGCTGTGTACTCCGAGCCATTAGAAAGGACCGCACCCGATGCGTAAGTCACTCACCCTCCTGGCCACGGGCATTGTTACTGCCCTGGCACTGACCGGCTGCGGCGGTTCATCCGCCCCCAGCGCCACTGCCAAAACACTGGACCCGGCGAACCCGGTCACCCTTAAGATCGGCGCCAGCCCGGTGCCGCACGCAAAGATCCTTGAGTTCATCAACCAGGATCTCGCCCCCAAGGCGGGCCTCAAGCTGGACATCAAGGAAATCGAGGATTACCAGACGCCCAACACGGCGCTGAGCGACGGCTCCCTGGACGCCAACTTCTACCAGCACCTGCCCTGGTTTGAGGACCAGGTGAAGACGAAAGGCTACAAGTTCGGCCACGGTGCAGGCGTCCACATCGAGCCTTACGCCGCGTTCTCCGAGAAGGTCAAGGACATCAAGGACATCCAGGACGGCGCCAAGGTTGCCATCACGAATGATCCTTCCAACCAGGTCCGGGCCCTTAAGGTCCTCCAGGTGGCCGGGCTGCTCAAGGACATCAAAGACGACAGCTCCGTGCTGACCTTGACGGATGCACAGAACCCCAAGAAGCTGAAGTTCTCCGAAAACCAGCCCGAACTGCTGATCAACGACCTCAAGGACCCGTCCGTGGACCTGGCCCTGATCAACGGCAACTTCATCCTCAAGGCAGGACTCAGCACGTCCAACGCCCTGGCTGTGGAGTCTGTGAAGGACAACCCCTACGCCAACTTCCTGGCCTGGCGCGAGGACTCCAAGGACGATCCCCGGATCAAGAAGCTCGACGAGCTGCTGCACTCCCCCGAGGTCAAGGCCTTCATCGAAAAGGAATGGCCTAATGGAGATGTGACCGCAGCCTTCTAGGCCCGCACTGACGCAAGAATCCCCGTCTCCCGGACATTTCCCCCTCACAAGAGGCGGTATGTGCCCCGGAGGCGGGGATTTCCGTTTTAAGGCGTCTGCGTCCGACGGCGGCGCTAGGCTTTCGCGGCTGCGGCGGCTTGAGCGGCAGCCGGGAGAGCGTCAAAGATCCGGTTCATGGCGGCGTCGTCGTGCGCTGCAGACAGGAACCAGGCCTCAAAGACCGACGGCGGCAGGTACACACCGGAGTCCAGCATGGAGTGGAAGAACGGCGCGTACCGGAAGGTTTCC
>DASSIA010000273.1:0-4368 GCA_035692345.1 Arthrobacter sp.
CGACGAGGACGACGCCGCCCTGCTGAGCGGGGACTACGACGACGAGGACTTTGACGGTCCGGTCAAGCTCGATCCCGTGCTGGCCATCATCGGCCGCCCCAACGTGGGCAAATCCACCCTCGTGAACCGCATCCTGGGCCGTCGCGAAGCCGTGGTCGAGGACACTCCGGGGGTCACCAGGGACCGGGTGATGTACTCGGCGCACTGGAACGGCCGCAACTTCACCGTGGTGGACACCGGCGGCTGGGAGCATGATGCCCGCGGCATCCACGCCCGTGTGGCCGAACAGGCCGAAATGGCCGTGGAACTGGCCGACGCCGTGCTCTTCGTGGTCGACTCCGCGGTGGGCGCCACCGCAACGGACGAGGGCGTCATGAAGATGCTCCGCCGCAGCAAGAAGCCGGTCATCATGGTGGCCAACAAGGTGGACGACTTCGCCCAGGAGGCGGACTCGGCCTCCCTGTGGGGCCTGGGCTTCGGTGAGCCTTACCCGGTCTCCGCCCTGCATGGACGCGGCGTGGCCGACCTCCTGGACCACGTGATGGACACCCTGCCGGAGTTCTCCACGATTGAAGGCCTGGAACGCTCCGGCGGTCCGCGCCGCATCGCCCTGATCGGCCGGCCGAATGTGGGCAAGTCGTCGCTGCTGAACAAGCTGGCAGGGTCCGAACGTGTTGTGGTGGATAACACCGCAGGCACTACCCGCGACCCGGTAGATGAATTCATCGAACTCGGCGGCCGCACCTGGCGCTTTGTGGACACCGCAGGCATCCGCCGCCGCCAGCACATGGCGCAGGGCGCGGACTACTACGCCTCGCTCCGGACGCAGGCAGCGCTCGAGAAGGCGGAGGTCGCCGTCGTTCTTCTCGCGGTTGACGAAGTGCTCAGCGAGCAGGACGTCCGGATCCTGCAGCTGGCCATTGAGTCCGGCCGCGCCCTGGTGCTTGCCTTCAACAAATGGGACCTGCTCGACGACGAACGCCGCACCTACCTGGAACGCGAAATCGAGCAGGACCTGGCCCACGTGGCCTGGGCGCCCCGGGTCAACATTTCCGCGCTGACCGGCTGGCACAAGGACCGCCTGGTGCCGGCGCTGGACCTGGCCCTGGAGAACTGGGACAAGCGCATCGCCACCGGCAGGCTCAACGCCTTCCTCGGCGAGCTTGTGGCGGCGCACCCGCACCCGGTCCGCGGCGGAAAGCAGCCACGTATCCTCTTCGGCACGCAGGCGTCCAGCCGGCCGCCGAAGTTCGTGCTGTTCACCACAGGATTCCTGGACCCGGGCTACCGCCGCTTCATCACCCGCAGGCTCCGTGAAACGTTCGGTTTCGAGGGAACACCTATCGAGGTCAACATGCGTGTACGCGAAAAGCGCGGCAAGAAGCGTTAATTCCGACACACCGGAGGCGTGCAGGCGGCAAAGTGTCACTTGCACCCTCCGGAATCGTGTAAGCTTTTCAAGGTGGTTCGGCCGGACTGCTGAGTTGAAATCCTGGCTAACACTTGGATGAAACACAGCGGAGAACGGCGGAACCGACGGGCTGTAGCGCAGCTTGGTAGCGCACTTGACTGGGGGTCAAGGGGTCGCAGGTTCAAATCCTGTCAGCCCGACCAAAGCAGAAGCGTCCCGGAGAATATTTCTCCGGGGCGCTTCTGCTTTGTGCCGTTATTCCGGCCCTGCCTGACCTATTTCAGGAATTTCGATGTCCTGCGGTCCGCCAGGATTTTGCCCTTTGTCTGGCAGGTGGGGCAGTACTGCAGGGCCGTATCCGCGAAGGAGACTTCCCGGACCGTATCACCACACACGGGGCACGCCTGGCCGGTCCGGGCATGGACCCTCATGTGGCTGCGCTTGACGTCCTTGAGCTCGCTGGGCGGCTTGCCCTCGGCTTCGGTCACGGCTGTTCCCAGGACGCTGTGGATGGCGTCATACAGCACCTGCACCGTGGCGCGGTCCAACGACTTGGCGGTGGCGAACGGGGAGATCCTGGCCGCATGCAGGATCTCGTCGCTGTAGGCGTTCCCGATCCCCGCGATCACGCTTTGGCTGCGCAGGACGCCCTTGATCTGCTGGGACGTTGACCCGAGAATTTCCGCCAGCATGTCGACGTCGAACGCGGCACTGAACGGGTCCGGCCCGAGGGCCGCGATGCCCGGCACCTCCAGGGGGTCGCGCACAACGTACACCGCCAGGCTCTTTTTGGTCCCCGCCTCGGTGAGGTCCATGCCATGGGCACCGTCCGGCCCGGTGAACGCCAGCCGGGCGGCGATGTGGCTGTTTCCCATCCGGAGCCGGGTGTCGGTGGGGGAGTCCGTGAACCGGACCCATCCCGCCCGGGCGAGGTGGAAGACCAGGGACGGCCCGTCGGTGTCTATGCTGATGAACTTTCCGAACCGCCGTACGCCGGTGACGGTGCAGTTTTCCAAGGCCGTGTAGGGCGGGTCCGCTGTCTTCAGGACGGCAAAGGATACGATCTGGACCTTCCGCACCACCAGCCCGCGCAGGTGCTTGTCCAGGAAACCGGCCAGGCCTGAAACCTCGGGCAGCTCCGGCATTGCTTTACCTGAGGTCAGTCCGGCTGTCGGTGGCCGGCGCGTCAGTAACAGGGGTGGCGGCAGAGTCCTTGGCCGCCCGTGCGGCCAGGGAGCGCTCTGCGTCGGCCTTCTTCAGTGCCTTCATCTTTTTGCCGCGCTGGCGCCAGATCCCCCACAGGATCAGGCCCGCAACAAAGATGACGACGGCGGCGATGGCTGAGACCTGTGTCCACATCGGGAACCATGTGGCCTCGGTGCCAAGGATGCGCTGGCCGTTGTGGGCCGCTTCCGAGCTGCCGAACATGATCCCCGCGGTCAGGAGGTTCGGTGTTGCGAGGGCAACAGCAACAAGGACGATGGCGAGTTTCCAGGGCCATGTCACGGCCTTGCGCATTGCCTGCCGGGCCACCAGGAGGGGGACGAACGTGAAAACGAACCCGTAGAACATTCCCACAAGGATCCCCGCCCCAAGGTTGCCCTGGACCTGGTTGCGGATAACATTGGCCCACCAAACCGGCAGGACCGCGGCGAGGGCAAAGTAGGCGATGACAAGGACCAGCAGCGCCACTGCTGCAAGAACGATCCGCGCGGTCCAGTTTGCCTTTTTCCCGGGCGTTTCCTGTGCATGTTCTTTCATGCGTCCCATCATTGCAGAATCCTCCTCGAACGCCCGTGGAGTTGTGCCTATACTTTCAGCGGCGGCTTGATTAGCAGGCCCCGTTGACATTGGTGATTGACCCGATGAAAGGCCCCTGATGAGCAACATTCCCGAAGACCTGTCCTACACCGCAGAGCACGAATGGGTATCCGCACCCAACGACGGCGTGGTCCGCGTGGGCATCACCGACTTCGCGCAGGACGCACTCGGAGATGTTGTCTACGCCCAACTGCCTGAAGCCGGCACCACAGTCACAGCGAACGAAGTGGTGGGCGAGGTCGAATCCACCAAGAGCGTCAGCGATATTTACGCTCCGGTCAGCGGCGAAGTCGTCGCACGGAACGAATCCCTTGACACAGACTCGGCTTTGATCAACTCCGATCCGTACGGCGACGGCTGGCTGATCGAGATCCGGCTGGCCGAAGCTGACGCTGTGGAATCCCTGCTCAGTGCATCCGAGTACGAACAGCAGGTAGGCTGAACCTAACGGGATCATCCGGTCCGGCCAATGAGGCGTCTTCGCACGTCAGTGGCCGGATCGGGGCCCGGCAACGGATCTGCGCGGCGTATCCGTCAGGGCAAATGTTGATTGCAGGCGTGAGAGCTGCAGCGAAAGAGGAGGTATCCATGGCTGGCCACGAAAAGGACCCTGCCGAAGGCGACTACGGCATAGGTGCGGCCGGGGCTTCGGAGACAACCTCGATCCATCTCACTCCCGTGACGGACGAGCCCACCATCGCCCCCAAGCTGTCGACGGAAGAACGCTCATCCGTCGAAGCGCTTCCGGCCGGCTCCGCGCTCCTGATCGCCCACAGCGGCCCGAATGCCGGTGCCCGCTTCCTGCTCGACTCGGACACCACTACGGCCGGGCGCCACCCGGACGCCGACATCTTCCTCGATGACGTCACCGTCTCGCGGCGCCATGTCGAGTTCCGCCGTACTGCCCGGAGTTTTGAAGTCGTGGATACCGGCAGCCTGAACGGCACGTACGTCAACCACGACCGCGTGGACAGCGTTGAGCTCAGGTCCGGGAGCGAAGTCCAGATCGGCAAGTTCCGACTCACCTTCTACCTGAGCCCTGCCCGCGCAGCAGGCCGCGCCTGATCCCGGGACACTTGCCTGTGGCAATGGCACAACCGGAACGCCGGGGCCCCCAAGTTCTGAACATAGGGGAA
>DASSIA010000274.1:0-2565 GCA_035692345.1 Arthrobacter sp.
CTTCAATAATTCCCATCAGAGCCGGACCATGGGATTCACCGGCTGTCAACCAACGCAACATAATTTCCATCCTGCCACGTATGGCGGTCAGAACGCCCGTCGGGGAAGGCCGACTGCGTCACACATCACATCTATGACAGCTGCATTAACGTCATCACCGCGGCCGGTGAACAGGCGTACCTGCTCCACTGCCTGGTACAGCAGCATTTCGAGTCCGGGCACCACGGCACCGCCGCCGGCCTGCCACACGGACGCGATCCGGCTGGGCCACGGATCATAGGCAACATCAAGCAGGACGCCGGGTGTGCCGCTCCCCAGTGCAGCGATTTCCGCCGCCAAGGGGTCGGCGGCGCGCGGTGGGAGGGTGGAAATCACGACGTCGGCGCTTGCCGTGGGAACGGCCGCTTCGGTCAGCGGCCGGACGTCAATGGCAAGGCCGATGGCCGCCGCGGCCGCCCGCGCTTCGCCGGCCCTGGACGTGTCCCGCACAAAAACCTGTGCGTGCCGCGTCCCGAGGTCCTTCAGTGCAGCAACAGCGGCAGCAGCTGTGCCGCCCCCGCCCAGGACCACTGCGGCGGGGCTGGAGGCCACACCGGCGTTCAGGACTGCGTTGACGATGCCGGCAACGTCGGTGTTGTAGCCGATGAGCCTGACGGAGCCGTTGTGTTCCTCGAAGGCCACCGTATTGACCACGCCCAAGGTACGGGCCACGCCGCGGACTTCGTCCACTTCAGCCAACATGCCGGTCTTAAGGGGCATGGTGACTGAAAGTCCACGCCATCCCGCCTGCGTCCTGACGTCCGCCATAAAGGCAGGCAACGCCTGCTCGGTGAGATCCAGGGCCGTGTAGCCGATAGCCATCCCGAGCTTTCCGTACGCCGCGAGGTGCAGCGCCGGTGATTTGGAATGACTGATCGGATGGCCCAGGACGGCCGCACGGAGGCTCATGTGCAGCGGCCGGCGTTGGCCTGGCACCAGCTGTTGTACTGGCTGACGTATACGTTGTGCTCCGCCAGTGTCTTGGAGAACTTTGTCTCCTTGGTATCCAGGTTGACCGTGACCCAGTACAGGTAGTCATTGGCCTTGGGCTTGGCAGCGGCATCGATCGCCGTCCGGCCCGGCGAGCCGATGGGACCCGGCGGCAGGCCAGGGTTGGCGTACGTGTTGTAGGGGTTGGACTTGTCCTGGCGCTGGGCGTCAGTGAAGTTAAGGCTCTTGGTGCCCAGCCCATACGTCACGGCGGAGTCCACCTGCAAATAACCGTTCGTCTGGTCATTGGGCTTGAGGCGGTTGTAAATCGCTCCGGCAACGTCGCCGTAGTCCGCCTGCCCGCCTTCGGCCTGGACAATGCTGGCCACGGTCACGGCCTGGTATTGCTTGGCCGGATCCGTGATGCCCTGTGCCACCAGTTCGTCAGTGGTTGCCTTGACCAGGGACTGGAGGATGTCCTTGGCTGCCGTGCCGAGGGGAAAGCGATGCTCCCCCGGGGAAAGGAATCCCTCGAGGTTTTTGGCGTTGGCCGGCAGGCCAAACTGCTGCGGTGAGTCACTGAGCGCTTTGAGCTGTTGGACGGGAATTCCGGACCCGGTGGAAATCGCCTGCAGGGATTCGCCGATCCGCAGTCCGGCGTTGAGGGCGAAGTAAATGACCTTCGTCTTGTCCTGACCGAGCAGGACGTTGACGGCGTCGGAGTTCTTCATCTCTGTTTTGAACGTGTAGTCCCCGGGCGAAAGGGTTCCGCCCGACGCCAGAAAGGCCTGCAGGAAGGTGTCTGAGTTGGCAACTACTTTGCCGCTTTCCAGTTTTGAGGCCACGGACCGAGTACCTTCGCCGGGCTGAACCGAAACGTGGACTTCGCCGGTGCCGGGACCGGGATAGTCGGCCGCCTTGTCGGCGCCAAGCAAGGGCTTGAGGAACTGCGCCCCCACCGCGATGGCAACCACGAAGACTGCGAGGGTCAGGAAGAGCGCAAGCAGGCGGCGCCGGCGCCGTACTTTCTTGGAGGGCTTCACCACTACGGACACCGCGCCTGCGTCGGCGAACAGGCCCCCGTCGGAAAGATGCCCGGGCAGGGCATCGTGGTGGAGGTCGTCATGGACGAGTTCGTTGTGGTGCAGATCATCGTGGTGCAGATCGTCGTGGTGGAGGTCCTCGTGGTGGAGGTCATGATGCTGCTCGTCGGACGGGTGGTAATACGCCGGCTGGCCAGCATGGAATTGCTCGTCATCGGGGTGGAATTCCTCAACCTGGACGTCGTCCGGACGATAGTCAGCGGGCGGTTCGGCTACCTGGATGGACGGCGGGGTTTCAGGGGCCAACGGAATGGCCGGTTGCGGCTCCGGATCCGCTTCCAGTGCGGGCGGTGCAGGAGCAGGTGCCGGTGCCGGCGGTGCTGAGGCCGGTGCGGGCGGTGCAGGGGACGGCGCGGGAAGATCCTGGCCGGTTTCGTAGGCCTGTTCGGGAACCACATGGTTGCCTGCCGTGTGCTTCTCCAACGCGCGGAGCTCTTTGCGGGTCAGCGGCCTGGCACCATCGTTACCTGTGGTGCCTGAGGCGTCGTCGTTA
>DASSIA010000275.1:0-2144 GCA_035692345.1 Arthrobacter sp.
GAAGCTAAGACCCACAGCGCCGATGGTACTGCACCCGGGAGGGTGTGGGAGAGTAGGTCACCGCCGGAACATCATTAAGGTCGAGAACCCCCCAACCACCAGGTCGGGGGGTTCTCCCACTTTAACGCCACACCACAATGCAGAGCACCCCCAAAAAGGCTCCAAACGTGAGAGAGCATCCTTCATAAAGGCTCCAAACGTGAGAGAGCGTCCGGGGTTGGGGGAGCCGCGTAGAGTTGACGTCCATGGACAACCTTTTCAGTCACGCTGCCGACGCGCTCCCTGGCCCGGTCGAGCCCGCAGAGAGCCTTGAACCTGTCATCTGCACGGTCACAGTGCCCGGACCGGTGGCGCAGGCGTTCGTTGGGTTCACGGATCACACGCACTTGTGGTGGCCGCTGGACTCACATGGTGTGTACGGCGCCGGATCGTACGTTGAGTTTGAAGAGAACCTCATCGTGGAAACATCTGACGACGGCAGGACCGCTATCTGGGGCTCCATAGACGACTGGCAGCCGCCCCTTTCCTTCCATGCGTCCTGGCATCCCGGGACCACCGCTGCCTGGTCCACCGAGCTGCGGGTCGCTTTCAGGGCCGTCGAGGCTGGTACCGAGCTCCGGCTGGTCCACAACGGCTGGGAAGGCGCCGAGGATCCGGCGGCCACGCGGGCTGCTTATGCTGCCGGCTGGCCGAAGGTGCTGGGGCGTTTCGTGAGATTCATGGGCGGGGCAGCCCAGGACTGAGGCGGCAGACGTTCAGGCGGGCGGGACAGCCGTGCTGGACCGGACCAGGAACTTCGTGGGGTATTTCCGGTCAACAGCGTCCGGTGACATGCCCTTGCCAGGCCGCTTCGCGCCGGCGTCGAGCGTTTCCAACAGCATTCTGGCCGCCAGCGATCCCTGGCCGCGCGCATCCTGGTTGATGGTGGTCAGCCCAAACACCTCGCCGAGTTCGTGCCCGTCCATGCCGATCACGGACAGATCCTGCGGTACGCGGAGGCCGAAATCGCGGGCTGCGAGGATGGTTCCGATGGCCATTTCATCGGAAGCGGCAAAAACAGCAGTGGGCCGTTCCGCCGCGGTGGCCAGGAGATTCCGGGCACTCGCGTAAGCCCCCTGGATGGTGAAGTCCGCAGACACGACCCACTCCGGGCGGACAGCATGCCCCGCAGCGTGCATTGCCGTCTCAAAGCCGGTCCGGCGGATTCCCGGGAGTTTGAAGTCCCGGTTCAGCTCACCGTCCCCGGTGATGTGGGCGATGCGTGTATGCCCCAGCCCAATGAGGTGCTCGGTGGCTGTCCGCGCGAGGCCCGCATCGTCAATTCTGATCGTGGAGGCGCCAGCCAACGGCCCGCCGATGCCGACGATCGGACGGTGGATTGCGAGGAGCTGCTTGATTTCCGCCTCACACAGGACCAGCGCCACAGCAATGACCGCGTCCAGCCGCTTCCGGAGCAGGAAATCGTTCAGGACGCTGCGGCGGCGTTCCGGATTGTCACCCACGTTGTACAAGGTGAGGTCGTAGCCGGCATCCAGGAGCGTGGCGGACACTCCCTCAGCCACGGACGAAAAGTACCAGCGGTGGATGGAAGGGACCACCAGCCCCACATTGTGATTACGGCCGGAGGCCAGGCTGGACGCGTGGTAGGAAGGGACGAAACCGAGCTCGTCAGCCGCTGCTTTTGCCAGTTGCCTGCTCTTGGCAGACACATTCGCCTTGCCGCTGAGTGCCCGCGACACCGTGGCGATGGACAGCCCGGCGCGATCGGCAACGTCCTTGATGCCCGCAAGTCCCACTAGTGTGCGTCGCCTCCGCCAATCCGGAGCCACGCGGTTTCCCCGGACGCCAGGAAGTGTGCGGCGCCCGAGCCCGGGTCAGCGCTGCGGACCAGGACGCGGCCGGCGGGCATTTCCAGGGGTTCGTGGTTGAGGTTCATGAGTACCAGCGTATCGCCGTTCATGTACGCCAGGGACGAACCGGTGCACCAGTCGTCGGCCCACGCCAGTGACCCGCTGCCCAGGCGCAGCTCACGGCGAAGGCCCAGCATGTTTCGGTACAGGGAGAGGTGCGACGACGGCGATGCAGCCTGCGCGTCCCGTGCCAGTTCCGTGAAGCTCGCCGGCAAGGGAAGCCAGGGGTCCTGG
>DASSIA010000276.1:0-8634 GCA_035692345.1 Arthrobacter sp.
AGCCGTCGGTCCGGGGCCGCCGTTATGCGCACATCCAACAAATCCAGGATTCGGGCGATCGAACGGGCCGAATAGCCAAGCACGTCATCCTCCCCGAGGGCAAAGCCGTACAGGAGCGACGATCCGATGGTTTGCATGAGCATCTTCATGTCATCGCTCGCCAGCGTTTGGCCGGTCATCCGTTCCAGCCCGATGTTCAGGGCCTCGGCCAACAGCGGCTGGTGGCTGCGGATGATCTCTTGCAGCTCAGGGTCGTGGCCAGCTTCCAGAATGGGATTGAGCCTGACAGTCACCACGTCCGAGCCCAGCTTGGGGGCAAAGTAGATGGCCATCAGCCGGAGGGCAACCGACGTCAGGCTCTCCTCACCGCCATGGCAATCCCGGGCAACCTTCAGGGCGCTTTCAGATCGCAGGTTCTCGGCTCCTGCAACAGCGGCCCGAAACAGTTCCTTCTTGGACGGAAAATAGTAGTTTCCGGATCCCGCGGCCAGCCCGGCGGCCTCGGCGGCGCGACGATGCGTGACGGCGGACGGGCCTTCGTCAATCAGTAATCGCGCCGCGGCCACAGCCATCAACTCCCGCTTCGCCTGACTCCGATGTTGCTTAATTTCCCTCATCCTCCTGACCCCGGCCCAGCAGGAATAAAACCACCGTTTCCGTCGCTACATCAAAAGCCATACAAGAGTATGGCTTTTGATGTGGACCTGGTCGGCCCACCTAAGGGAAAGCGATTGCGTCATGAGCATGACAACGGAAGCTCTCAAGATCGACTGGGCGATTATGCCTACCTACAACACCATCATGTCACTGGCCGCTGGGGCGGGATTGTTGGCCGTGGTCATCTTTAGCCGTGACCTCTTTCGGTTCCGCCGCAACAATGATGCAACTGTCAGCACAGACGGCTGGTCCATGGCTTTTGCAGTCCTTGGCCTGATCCTGACCGCCACGGGCCTGCACATGACCCTGACGTGGCCGCTGGCGGCAGGTGGCTTCCCGTTCGACAACATTATCTTCGGCGAAACCAGCCTTGGCTTCGGCGTGCTGCTGCTTGGGGCCGCCTTTTACCTGTGGCGTCGCGGCGAGACTATCACCTCTGCCCCGGACCCGATTGCTTTTGCAGCAACTACGGTTCGCCCGTTGTCCCTCTTCATTGGCGGACTTGGCCTGAGCCTGCTGGCCATCGCAGCAGCCGGTATCACCTTCCAGCTCTTTGCGGCCCCCGCCGAGGAACCCATTTCCGGCGCCTTCGCCGCCTATCCCATGATTGAAGCCACCTTCATGTCCGGACTCTTTGCCGTGGTGGGAATCGGTGCCGTGCTGTTCCCCTTCGCCGTTGCCAAACTCCGCATCGCCGGCGCAGCAGCATCCGGGCTGGTCAAGACTATCGGCATAGTCTGGTTTCTAACCGGGCTGGCATTCCTGCTCTTCGGCGCCATGAACTACTTCACGCACATCGGCCTGATTATCCACACCATGTAGAGAGTCCGGCCGGCAGGGCCTCAACCATCGCACCAGCTCCAATAGGCAGCGTCGGCCACGATGCTGTATTACAAGACAGCAGTGTGCGTTTTGCCTCTTGATACCGGTTCGCGTCAGGCTGCTGCCGCACTGGCCCTGCTGAACTCCCCGAGGCTTCAGTCCTAGGTCAGGGCCGGGGGTCCACACCTGATAACGACGTGCCGGGAATGCCTTCTTCATACCACCAGCCAGCCCAAGCAGATGAGGTTAACCGGCCCCCTACCGGGGGCGGTGCCTCGCCTCCTGAGAAGGCATCGATGTTGTTCTCTTGATGCAGCATCATCGCCAAGTAGTTCAATAGCGGGAGCATGGTCTGCTTTTCCTTCCTGATGGGTCGGTGCTACGACGGGACGCAACGTCCTGCCCGTCGACGTATTTGCGGGGAGTGTTTGTGTCGGACGGCCCGGTGTCGTCCTGGGCAGGGTTGGTTCTGACCCCGGCGGGATGCAACGGACTTTCAAAGGCCCGTTGCGCCTGAACAATGAGTTTGCCGGCTGCTGGTAGCTGCCGGCCGCCTATGCCTTGGCAGTTCCGATGCCGATAACGTCGAGGTCGTGGCCAATCACGAGCTGCCCATCGAATCCCTTTCCGCAATCCGCCCACACCTCGTCAGGCCTGTTCCCCGGTACAAGGTGCGAGAGAACAAGCGTCTTGGCCCCCGCGGCCTGGGCCACAGGGCCGACATCTTCGATCAAGGTGTGCGCCTTGACGAGGTGTTCATACAATCCCTCCTGTGCCGGTGTGCGGGGTGTCGGAAACAGCGATTCCGGCCAGGCCTTGTCAATCACCTCATGCACCAGAACGTCTGCGTTCCTGGCCAGCTTCACGAGGTTGGGGTTCTTCCCCGTGTCTCCAGAGAAGACCACCGAACCGTCTTCGGTATCGAAGCGATAGGCCAGTGCAGGGAACACGGGAGCGTGGTTCACGAGTGTTGCCGAAACCTTTACGTGGTCATCCTCGTAGAAGGTGAACGGATCCATCTCGGGGCAGGGTTCCGTGTTCGGACTCTTCATGTACTGCGCGGGAACCGGTACGTCGTGGGCTTCCCACAACTGCTCCGGGCGGGGTTTGCGGTTGTCGAACAGCCGGTCGTTGAAATCGGTGGCATAGGCCTGCACGATCAGATCCGTCATCTCCCGGGTTCCCGGCGTCGGGTTCCCTGGGCTGACCGGTTCGGGGGCAGTGCCTGAGCCGAACAGTGCGGGGACCTGGCCCCGGTTGCCCGGCCCCCAAATGGGGATCTTTTTGACGGATTGGAGGCCGTTGTAAAGGCCTTCGCTGAGGATGTTGTTCAAGTCGACAACGTGGTCTGAGTGGAGATGGGTGAGGAAGATGCCGGCCAGCACGTCGAGCGGCCCATCGAGGTCCTTGTCGTAGTTCGGTCCGAGCTTTGCCTGCCGCAACTGGCGCATGACCCCATGGCCGGCGTCGATGAGGTAATAGCGGTCTCCGACAACAAGTGCCGAGGAAATTCCTTCCCGGGTTCCACCCGGCCAGTAGGGCGGGCCACCGGACGTGCCCAGGAGCACCAGGCGGGTGCGATGGCTGCCAGCGGGGGCAGGACCAAATTTCCTGGCCGCGGCGGTCGCTTCGGAATTTCCTGAGGACGGAGTGCACGCCGTAAGCGTCACGGCCGCGGCCCCTATTCCGAAGCTGGCGAGCATGCGTCTCCGGGAGACTCCCGCCGATTCCAGGCTTCCGAGTACATCGCACATAGAGATGGGTCCTGTCTGATTTCTGCTTCCCGCGCGAGTGTGCTTTGCGGGCTGATGAGTATTGGGATGGGAGAGGCACCCCCGGAAGTGTTCCGGGAGTGCCCCCTTGGGAATCGGCCGTATGAGTAGGCTCAGCTCCGCTTGAGGAACAGGCTGACGTCGTCGTTGCTGATGAGGTCCGGTACGGTCCAGCCATCCAGGTCGTACTCGGCCAGGCACTGGTCCGCGAACCCCTTCATGTAGTCCGTCGTCCCCTGGGCCTGCGCGGCGAAGAGGATCTCGGCCTTCACGTTCTCGTGGTTACCGGAATAGTTGCGCTCGTACAGTTCATGGCGCCCGCCGAACTCGGTCCCGATGGAGTCCCACAGCAGCTTCATAAGCTTCACGCGGTCCACTGCTTCAACGCCGTCGGAGCCGCGGACGTACTTGTCCAGGTAAGGCCGGATCTCGGGGGTCTTGAAGTCAAGGGCCGAGGAGTTCAGGTAGATCAGCCCGGACGCCACGTCCTGTTCGATGATTTCCTTGATCCGCGGGTAGCCGATGGACATAAACATCCGGTAAGACAGTCCATAGTCCAGCTTCGGGAGCACGGTGCCGTTGGGGCCTGCGTCCGGGTTCAGCGTCATGCCATCGATCAGCGCGTAGAACATGTTGCGCCAGCCGAGTACCTCGCCCACCCTGGTCTGGACGCCGCGGAAGTCCTGCGTGCCCGCGATCTCGAGCGCCTTCATCAGCAGCCCGGCAATGAAGTCCAGCTTCGTGGCCAGACGGATGACGCCCTGGAACGTGAAGCGGTTGATGAAGCCGGTCTGCGGGAAGAAGTTGTTGATCTTCTCCACGTCACCGTAGGCGAAGACGTTCTCCCATGGGATCAGGACCTTGTCGAAGACAAACACCGAGTCGTTCTCGTCCATCCGGCTGGAGAGCGGGTAGTCGAACGGGGTACCCATCACGGCAGCCTGGTGGCTGTAGGAGGCGCGGCTGATCAGCTTCACGCCAGGTGCATCCATCGGAACCGTACAGATCAGCGCGAATTCCTTGCGCTTGATGGGCAGGCCGTAGTGGGCGATGAAGTTGTAGTTGGTGATCGCCGAACCGGTGGCAACCACCTTGGCGCCGGAAACGATGAGGCCCGAGTCGGTCTCCTTCTCAACCTTCATGAACACGTCGCCCACCTGGTCCGGCGGGAGGTGCCGGTCCACCGGCGGGTTGATGATCGCATGGTTCCAGTACAGGACTTTCTCCTGCGACTCCTTATACCAGCGCTTGGCGTTCTCCTGGAAGGGCTCGTAGAAGTCAGGCATGCCGCCGAGGGTACCCAGGAACGCCGCCTTGTAGTCAGGTGAGCGGCCCAACCAGCCGTAGCTCATCCGGGCCCAGGTCTCGATCGCGATGCGGTCCTGCTTGAGGTCCTCAACGCTGTGCGGAGTACGGAAGAAGGACATGGTCTTGCCGCCGGAGCCGGTGTCAGTGGGCACCATGAGCTTGTCCTGCAGCTCGGGTTTGTGCATCGCGTCGTACAGACGGGCGGCCATGCGGATGGAGTTGCGGAAGGCCGGGTGGGTGGTGACGTCCTTGACCCGTTCCCCGTAGATCCAGACCTCGCGGTCATCCTGCAGCGACTTGATGTACTCATCCCCCGTCATCGGCATCTTCGGGTTGGCGGGGGTGGTCCTCTCGTCCATCGTAGGAACCGACGAGGCAGTGGACGAAGAGCCGTCGGAGGGAACGGACTGGTCAATAATTTCGGTCATGATGATTGGTCCTTTTCTTACGGGTCAGGCTTGGATGAGGGATGTGAAGGAGCCGTCGTAGATCCGCCCGGGGGTGCACTCGAGGGTTGCTTTGTTTTCCAGAAGGACCGGCACGCTTCCATCGAGCGACCAGGCCGGCTCGTAGGGAAGCGGTTTGCCGGCAAAATGCCAGGCGACGTCCAGCTGGTCCTGGGACAGGATGTTGATGGCGAAGGGGGCACCGTCAAGGTACTGGGCCGCCCGGGACGTGCGGGTCAGGGTCACCTGGGCCAGGGGCGGGTCCAGGGAGACAGCGGTGAACGCATTCACCGTTGCACCATGGGGAACACCGTCGTCGGACCGGCAGGTCACCACGGTGACCCGGTGGCAAACTGGCCGAACGCATTCCTCAGCTCGCGGGGGTCGACTGCGTCTGTCGAGGTCTGATTCTTCGTTGAATCCGCCATGAAGTGCTCCTGCTGTTTGGCCGCTGGGCGGCTGATGGTGCTTAGAAGGTGTTCAGGGGTTTGAACGACTTAGCGCCGGCAAACCAGCCGGATTCGGGGGCGTCGCCGGAATGGTCCCAGGGCGCACCCTCCACAAGCGTCCCGATGTTGCGGAACTTTCCCCCGAAGAACAGGAGGGGTTCGCGCCGGGTAATCTCCATGGCGATCACTTCGCCCACCACGATGACGTGATCGCCGCCGTCGTAGATGTTCCATGGCCGGCACTCAAGGGTGGCGGCATTTTTCAGCAGGACCGGCACGTTGCCGTCGAGGGTCCATTCCGGCTCCTCGTCCAATACCTTGCCGGCGAAGTGCAGGGCGACGTCCATCTGCTCAAGGGAAAGGATGTTGATGGCAAACGGAGCGCCCTCCAGGTACCGGGCCGCCCGTGAGGTGCGGGTCAGGGTCACCTGGGCAAGCGGCGGATCCAGGGACACGGCGGTGAAGGCATTCACCGTCGCGCCGTGCGGCACGCCGTCCTCAGACCTGCACGTCACCACTGTGACGCCCGTGGCGAACGTGCCGAATGCGTGGCGTAGTTCGCGGGTGTCGATCGGGGCCATAACTGCTTCCGGAGTCACCGAAGCCTCCTTGGTTTGGACCTGATTTTGGCAATAAGGCATCAGGGCGGGCCGTTTGGATAGGCGGGTGTCAGTGGGTGGCGGCGGTTACCTCCACCCACTGACACCCGGGCGCCGCGAGAGGGCGCCCGCAGCAGGCGGTTCTGCGGGTCAGTCCTGCGGGTCCAGGATGAAGTCGTAGGTGACTTCGCGGCCCTGTCCGTCCGCGCGCTCCGTCGGGGCGAGGACAAGCTCAGGCTTGACGGCCGAGGCGATGTCGTCAGAAACGTGTTCGCCACCTTCGAAGTAGAGCTGTGTGGTGATCAACTGGTGGCCGGGTGCCGAAACCTTCAGGTGGATGTGGGCGGGCCGCCAGGCGTGCCAGCCCGCTGCGGCGATCAGGGCACCGCAGGCGCCGTCGGTGGGGATCTGGTAGGGCGCCGGCTGGACGGTATTGATCTGGAAGTTGCCTTGATCATCGGCAATGACCGAAGCGCGGAGGTTCCATTCCGGCAGGCCCGGCGCGAACTGGGAGTAGAAGCCGAGGTCATCGGCGTGCCAGATCTCGATCAGCGCGCCGCCCAGCGGTTCGCCCGCGACGTTCCGGACCTGACCCTGGAAAAGCAGCGGCGTGCCGGGTTCGTCGTCGCGCATGGGAATCGTGGCGGGGCTGTTCTGAGTGGGCGCGTTGGGAATGTAGTACGGGCCTTCAATGGTGCCCTTGGAGCCATGCCGGTTGGCGTTGGCCACTTCTTCCACGGAGTGCTCCACCCACACATCCAGGAACAGCGGCCATTCTCCGGTCTCGCCGACCTGGATCAGCCAGGCCTTGAGTGCGTTGTATTCGTCGTAACTGACCTTTTCGTCAAGAACGGTGTCGTTGACGGCCTTGATGAGCCTGCTGGCCAAGGCACTGACCCGCTCCATACTGGTGCTGGCCGCAACCTTCTTGTTCTCCCGGAAGCGGGCGGTTGCCCCGGCCCCGGAAGCTGCTGCAGTGGCTTCGGTTTCTGCGGTCATGCTGACTCCTTTGTCGGTGCTTCCTGTGTGGGGTTGCGGATTGATATCTCCCGGCATTTGCCGTGGTCCGCATCACATCGTGTAGTGGGTTAACCGTAGGACTGTAATTGAGCGAGGAGAAATACCTATTTCGGCATCATTGACAGCTTTTGCATATGAATCACGACGGCGGCTGCCGCGCTTCAGTCCTGCCGGTACTTTTGGAGTTTGTCGGCTTCGATCCGGGCGCCGACGCCCGGCACGTCCCGGACATAGATGGATCCGTCCCGAATTTCAAGGGGTTCGGCCAGCAGATCGTCGGTCATGTCCAGGAAATTAGAGAGCTCCCCGGCCCGTCTGGAGCTGGCCTCGAAGGCTGCCCCAAAGGTAACCGTGGCCAGGCTGCCTACCTGCGTGTCGATCTGGTTCCCCATGGTGACATCCACGCCCAGCCCCTCGCACAGGCCAAGGATCTGCTGTGCTTCGGTGAAGCCGCTGCGTGCGGTTTTGATGCAGATGCCGCTGCTTCCGCCGGAAAGCAGCTCCCGGGATACATCCCCGAGGGTGCTGACGCTTTCGTCCCCGACAATCGGGATGCTGGAGTGTTGGACCAGCCTGCGCCGGCCCATGGCCTCACCGGCCTCGCAGGGTTCCTCCAACATGGACAGCCCGAGGCCTTCGGTCCGGCGCAGGACCTCCATGGCTTCGTTGGCGGTCCAGCCCCGGTTCGCGTCGAGGTAGATCTCTGTATCGGCGCCCAGTCCGTCCCGCAGGACCTGGCACGCTTCGACGTCCAGGGACAGCGGCCGGCGGCCCGTCTTGAGCTTGAAGGTGTTGATGCCATACGTCCCGCGGAACTGCAGCGCCTCGTCCAGGAGTTGTGCGGCCGGTTTGAAACCCAGCATGTGGGACACGCGCATGCCGTCCGTGAAGCCGCCCAACAGCTTGTGGACGGGCGTATCGAGCGAGATACCGATGATGTCCCATAAAGCGATGTCCAGCGCGCCTTTGGCCGTGGGGTTATGGATGGTACGGCGCAGGATCTGTTGGACTTTGGACCGGTCCAGCGGGTCCAACCCGATCAGCTGGGGGGCGAATACCTTGGTAACCACTGAAACGATCGAGTCCTGGGTTTCGCCGTATGTGTAGGGCCGGGGAGGAGCGTCCGCCACGCCCATGATCCCGGTGTCCGTGTGGATCCGGATCAGGACGTGATCGGCGGTGGTCACCTCACCGCTGGCAAACTTCAGCGGCCGCGCATAGGGGATGGTGTACGGGATAGCTTCGATGCGTTCGATTTTCATGGAGTCAGTCCTTTCGTTTCTGACGCGTCTTTGGTTTCGGACGCGGCGTGGGAACCGGGGAGGGCATCGAAAAGCGCCAGGAAACTCTCCAGCAACGGCGTTTCGCTGCCGCTGTTCCATGCCACAGCAAGGTCCACCGGCGGCGGATTGCGCAACGGCCGGAAGGCCACGCCCTGGAAAGAGAACATCCGAGACGTCATGGGGACCAGTGCGATGCCCATGCCCGCAGCGACTAGGGAGAGCAGGGTGGAGGTCTCCTTGGCCTCCTGCACCACCCGGGGCTGGAATCCGGCACCCCG
>DASSIA010000277.1:0-2296 GCA_035692345.1 Arthrobacter sp.
ATGGAGCACGTGCCGGCGTCGGACTCCAACAACCGGACGGCGCCGGACCCTCCCCACAGTGCCAGCGCGTGGCGTTCAACCCGGGCCTCATCGTGGGGAAAGGCCACTTTGAGGGCGGCAGCGGTCCCGTCCGTCCGGCGGACAGGAACCACTATGCCGCCGTGGCCATGCCAGGGGAGGGCGCCGGCGGCCAGATCCACAGCGAGTTCCCAGTGCTCCAGCCGCCCCCGGACCAGCCCGGGCAGGGAGGCGAGCCACGCGCGTCCCGCGCTGCTGTGGCTGTAACGGACGCTGAGGGCGGGAGGGATGGGCACGCCTATCTGCAGGCTCACAGAACGCCGCTTGCCCCCAGCAGGGTGCCCACGGAGTACGTGGCAGCAAGGGCCAGGGCTCCGCCGAGCACCACGCGGACAGCGGCCCGCGACTTCGAACCGCCGCCGATCCACGCACCCAGAGCCCCCGTAGCACCGAGGGCAACCAACACAGCGGCAAAGGTCAGCGGGACCCTGATGTTCTGCGGCGGCAGCAGGATCGCGAGCATCGGCAGGATGGCGCCGGCAAGGAACGCGACGGCAGACGCGAGGGCCGCATGCCACGGGCTCACGATGTCAGTCTCATCGATGTTCAGTTCGGCAGAGAGGTGCGCTCCCAAGGCATCATGGGCAGTCAGTTCCTTGGCCACCTTCCGGGCAGTCTCCGCGCTTAGGCCCTTGCCCTGGTAGATCGCCGCGAGTTCGTCGAGCTCCTCTTCCGGCTGTTCATGGAGTTCCCGGCGTTCCTTTTCAATCAGGGCCTCCTGGCTGTCCTTCTGGCTGCTGACGGACACGTATTCGCCCAAGGCCATGGAGATTGCGCCGCCCACCAGGCCGGCGGTCCCGGCGATCAGGATGGGTCCCGACGCGGTGTTGACACCGGCGACGCCAACCACGATCGCGGCGACGGAGACGATGCCGTCATTGGCACCCAGCACGCCGGCGCGGAGCCAGTTCAGGCGTTGGGCGATGTCGTTCTGGTGGGGCTCATCATCGTGAAGGGCCGGGGCTTGTGCGCTGTCCATGCCTCCAGCAAAGCATTAGTGCCCGTGGCTGGCCAGTATGCCGAGGCTTGGCTATGAGTTGCCGGGAGGCCGGGAGCCGGTTGTGGGAGGCCCCGGTGCCGGCGCCTCCTCCGAAAGCTGCGGCAGGAGCGATTCGTCCAGGACCACCCCGGGGACCGGGCCGGGCGGGGCGCCCCAACAAACGGTCCTTCGGGCCGCCGACTGAAGTGCCGAGAGCGCCCACGTCCGGTGGGATCCCTCACTGTGGGCCACGACGTCGCCCCACACCGGGAGAGTCCCGGCCTCCAGTGTTCCCAGCCCCGCCGCGGGGTCTGCCAGGAACGCCTGGCCCAATACGTAGCCGGGCTGCCTGGGCGGCAACGCGGCACAGCGGGACCTGCTCATGGCCTCCGCCTGGTCGCGGAGGACGCCGTGCCGGGCCAGAAAGTCCGATGCCGGAGCAACAGACGCGGGGTTAAGCCGGGTCAGTGCGGCCTGGTATGCGTAGACCAGTTCCAGTTCGCCCTCCAGGGCCGAGACCAAGGCTGCGCCGAGGTCCGCAGCAGGAGATCTGCTGCCGGAAGAACAAGAGGGAGTGGGTGAGTCGTCAGGGTCCGTTCCAGCGCCGCCGGGAAGTGCGCTGCCGGAAAGCGAGGCGAGTGGCAGCGGTGCCAACGCGATCCCGGCAGCCGGGGCCAGGTCCTCGGCCGCCAGGAGCTGGGCGGTACCGGCACCGGCGAGAAGGCGGGCCATGCCGCCGTCGGCCGTTTCAGCATCCTTGAGCCGCTGTACCCCGCTTGCCTGGAGGGCTGCAGCGAGGCCGGACACCGTCGATGGCGGCGCGACGGGCGCAGAAGGCGGCGGGGCAGAGGCGTTGCTGCCGGCGCCGTCAGCCGGCAGCATCAACGCCTTGGCATGGACAGTCAGCAAAGTCACAACGCGGGCCAGGGCCGCGGCCTGCGGGGTGGTCGCCGTTGCGCCGGCCGCGCCTTCGAGGCCAAGCGCCGAGGCCCTGAGGGCCAGGGAATCCGCGAACGCCTGTGCCCTTGCCTGCTCGGAAAACGGCGGCGCCACAGGCGGGGGCGGTTCGCGGGGGATGAGCACAAATCCCAGGCTCAGCACCAGAAGGGCGGCCAGTGCAAAAACGGCGTACTGGAAATAGCGCCCGCGGCTGGTCTCCTGCGTGTCGTCTTTCACAACAGACCATGTTGTCACGGCTGATGCCGGTCTTCGTGCACCACTGCGGCGGGAAAATCGTTA
>DASSIA010000278.1:0-4833 GCA_035692345.1 Arthrobacter sp.
GTCCTGGCTGCTGTCCACCCGGATCCACACCGAGGAGGCCCTGTTCCCGGCCGAACTGTGGACCGCCATCGAGCGCTCGCATTACATGCAGTCCTCCAAGACGTTTGTGATGGTGGACCGGCCCTTCTGGAAGGACATCGACCCTGAGACAGGCCGCGAGGTGCTGTCCATGACCCTGACGGACCGGCTGAACAGGGCCACGTACCTCCTGGATAACGGACCGGACAAGCCCGCCGTGATCCTGCTGTCCTACACCTGGAACGATGACGCACTGAAGTGGCTGTCGCTGGACGCGGATGAACGCGTTGAGCTGATGCTGCACTCGCTGGAGCAGATCTACCCGGGCGTGGACATCGCCAGCCACATCGTGGGCCAGCCCATCACTGTCTCCTGGGAAGCGGATCCCAACTTCATGGGTGCCTTCAAGGCGAACCTTCCGGGGCACTACCGCTACCAGCAGCGGCTGTTCACGCACTTCAAGCAGGACAAGCTGCCCGAATCCCAGCGCGGGATCTTCCTCGCCGGTGATGATGTGTCCTTCACCGCCGGTTGGGCCGAAGGCGCCGTGACCACGGGACTGAACGCAGTGTGGGGCGTGGTGAACCACCTGGGCGGTTCGTCGGCCCCGGACAACCCCGGTCCGGGTGAACTCCTGGACTCGATAGGCCCGATCAGCCTGGACTGAGCCCGGTCGGTGGTTGAGCGTGTCGAAACCCCGCCCTTCTAGGCGTGCAGCTCCCGGTGGGCGCGGGCCAGCTCGACGTAGCGTGCGGCGTTCTGCTTCACGCCGTCGAACTCTTCATCGGTGAGTTCCCGCCTGACTTTCCCCGGGACCCCTGCCACCAGCGAGCGGGGCGGCACCACAGTCCCCTCGAGGACTACGGCTCCGGCCGCCACAAGTGAGCCGGTGCCGATCACCGCGCCGTTCAGGACCGTGGCGCCCATGCCGATCAGGCAGTCGTCCTCCACGGTGCAGCCATGGACGACGGCGGCGTGCCCCACGCTGACCCCGGCGCCCACGGTGCAGGGAAAGCCGGGATCGGCGTGCAGCACCACGTTGTCCTGCAGGTTGCTCCCGGCGCCCACGCTGATGGCCGCAGTGTCAGCGCGGACCGACACACCATAGAAGGCGCTCGAGTTTTCGGCGAGCGTTGCGTTGCCGATGATCGATGCGGTGGGGGCGATGAAGGCGGTTTCGTGGACAGCCGGGGCGTTGCCGGCGAAGGAGTGAAGAGGAGCCATGGGCCAAGCCTAGGACATCCGGCCGCCCAACTGAGTAGCGCTGTCTGTCGTTATGAGGCCCCAAACGACAGATTGCGCTACACGGTTGGGGAGGAGGGGGTGCGCAGGATCAGGAACTGGTAGTGCTGCGTCCAGTTCCCGGCGCCCGGGCCGGATTCCTCGCCGGTGCCTTCGGGCCAGGTGACAAAGTCCTCGATGGCACCGTGGCGGCCAAAGACCTGCCGTACCGTCCCATCGCTGCGCCGGCTGAAAAACCGGCGGGGTTCGACGTCGTCCTCCGGGTTCAGGACCTCAACATCCTCACCGGACCAAAGGCCGACGGCGATGGGCGCCCCGGGTGCCGTAACGCGCACCAGCTCGCACAGGACCCCGTCGATATCACTTGCGGGGACGTGCAGCAGTGTGCTCATGGTCCAGGCCGCTGGAAAGGTTCCGTCCTCGAACGGCAGCTGCCGGGCGCTCGCCACAGAGACGTCCAGGCCCTTGGAACGGGCCAACCGGACGTGTTCCTCGGAGAGGTCAACGCCTGTGTAATGGATGCCGGCCCGGACGAACTGCAGGCCATCGAGCCCCATGCCCGTGCCGATCTCCAGGACGTGATGGCGGCCCTCGGACTTGAGCAGTGCAATGAACCGCTCACGCTGTTCCACGCGCCGGCGCGCCAGCGGATGGTCCCAGCCGGATGCGGCCCGGCGGTTGTAGAACTCGGCGAGACGCTGCTCGCTGGCCGGTTCCTCCATCAGATCCTCTTCAGTTGACTGCCACTGTCAGTTAAAGACCACTGTCCGGTTGCCATCCAGCAGGACCCGGTGCTCGGCGTGCCACTGGACCGCCTGGGCCAGCGTGCGGCCCTCCACGTCCCGGCCCATCTGCACGAACTGCTCCGGGGTGCGGGCATGGTCCACGCGGATGACTTCCTGCTCGATGATGGGGCCCTCGTCCAGGGCGGCGGTGACGTAGTGTGCCGTGGCGCCGATCAGCTTGACGCCGCGGGCGTGGGCCTGGTGGTAAGGCTTGGCGCCCTTGAAGGACGGCAGGAACGAGTGGTGGATATTGATGGCCTTGCCGGTGAGCTCGGCGCACAGTTCATCCGAAATGATCTGCATGTAGCGGGCCAGGACGGTCAGCTCGATATCGTGTTCGGCCATGAGCGCGCGCAGCTTGTCCTCGGCCTGGGCCTTGGTGTCCGGGGTGACGGGGATGTGATGGAACGGGATGCCGTAGAACTCGGCCAGCCCGGCAAGGTCACGGTGGTTGGAGACGATGGCGGGGATCTCGATGGGCAGGGTGCCGGAGCGCTGCTGGAACAGGATGTCGTTGAGGCAGTGCGCGGACGTGCTGGCCATCAGCAGCGCGCGCACCTTCTGGCCCACGGGGTTGAGGCTCCACTGCATGCCGAACGACTGGACCACCGGCTCAAGGGAAGCCTGGAGCTCGGCCCGGGGCGCCGTCGTGGTTGCTTCCACCCGCATGAAGAAATTGCCGGTTGCCGGGCTGCCGTACTGCTGCGAGTCCAGGATATTACAGCCCGCCCCGAGCAGCGCTCCGGCCACGGCGTGGACAATTCCGGGGCGGTCCGGGCAGGACAGTGTCAGTACGTAAGATCGGTTCAGCTGCTCTTCAGTCACGAGTACAAGCCTACCCGCGCGTCACGTCCGCGTTTGGTAGTCTGGTGGGGTCGCAACTGGCGTTGGGTGGCTAACCACCAGGGAGCGGCAATCACGAAGACCACGGATCGTACGCCTGGGCCGAGGGTCATGTCTTGCCGGAGCCGCACCCTAACGGATGCGGCTCACTTTTCACGCCCTGTCATCAAGGGGCAGTGACGTGCGCCAGCCGGTAGCCTGACCTTAGCAGTGCCCGTATCCCTAGCCAGGAGTTTTTCGTGACTACTACCGCCACCACAACAGCCGAAGTCAGCAACCAGTCGTTGGCCGAGCTTGACCCCGAAATCGCAGCAGTCCTTACCCAGGAACTTGGCCGCCAGCGCGGCACCCTGGAAATGATCGCCTCCGAAAACTTCGCCCCGCGCGCCGTGATGGAAGCCCAGGGCTCAGTCCTGACCAACAAGTACGCCGAAGGCTACCCGGGCCGCCGCTACTACGGTGGCTGCGAATACGTGGATATCGCCGAGCAGCTGGCCATCGACCGCGTCAAGGCACTGTTCGACGCCGAGTACGCCAACGTCCAGCCGCACTCCGGTGCCCAGGCCAACGCCGCGGCGCTCTCCGCCATGATCACCCCCGGCGACAAAATCCTGGGCCTGTCCCTGGCCCACGGCGGCCACCTGACCCACGGCATGAAGCTCAACTTCTCCGGCAAGCTGTACAACGTCGCTGCCTACCAGGTGGAGCCGGACAACTTCCGCATTGACATGGACAAGCTGCGCGAGCAGGCCATCGCCGAGAAGCCCCAGGTCATCATCGCCGGCTGGTCCGCTTACCCGCGCCACCTGGACTTCGGAGCCTTCCGCTCCATCGCCGATGAAGTGGGCGCGCTGCTCTGGACCGACATGGCACACTTCGCCGGACTGGTTGCCGCGGGCCTGCACCCGAGCCCGGTGCCGTACTCCGACGTCGTCACCTCCACCGTGCACAAGACCCTCGCCGGCCCGCGCTCCGGTGTGATCCTGGCCAAGCAGGAGTGGGCCAAGAAGATCAACTCCAACGTCTTCCCGGGCCAGCAGGGCGGCCCGCTCATGCACGTCATCGCCGCGAAGGCCGTCGCGTTCAAGATCGCCGGCACCCAGGAATTCAAGGAGCGCCAGGAGCGTGTCCTGGAAGGCGCCAAGATCATCGCCGACCGCCTCAACCAGGCCGACGTCGCTGAAGCCGGCGTTTCCGTTTTGACCGGCGGCACCGACGTGCACCTGGTCCTCGTGGACCTGCGCAACTCGCAGCTGGACGGCCAGCAGGCCGAGGACCTCCTGCACTCGGTGGGCATCACCGTCAACCGCAACGCGGTTCCGTTCGATCCCCGCCCGCCGATGGTCACCTCCGGCCTGCGCATCGGCACCCCGGCCCTGGCCACCCGCGGTTTCGGCGCTGCCGAATTCACCGAGGTCGCCGAGATCATCGCCACCGCCCTGAAGGCCGGCACCGCCACGGACCTGGAGGCATTGCAGGCCCGCGTGGACAAGCTGGCCGCCGACTTCCCGCTGTACCCGCAGCACGAGCAGTGGTGATCCATGACTGAATCCACACAAACCGCACAGATCCTTGACGGCAAGGCTACCGCCGCTGCCATCAAGGCCGAGCTGACCGAACGCGTGGCCGCACTCAAGGCCAAAGGCGTCACGCCCGGGCTGGGCACCATCCTGGTGGGCTCCGACCCCGGGAGCCTCTGGTACGTGGCCGGCAAGCACAAGGACTGCGCCGAGGTGGGTATCACGTCCATCCGCCGCGACCTTCCTGAGGAAACCACGCAGGACGAGCTCCTGGCCGTGGTCCGCGAGCTGAACGGGAACCCGGAATGCACGGGCTACATCGTTCAGCTTCCCTTGCCCAAGCACATCAACCAGGACGTCATCCTGGAGGCCATGGACCCGGACAAGGATGCCGACGGCCTGCACCCGATGAACCTGGGCCGCCT
>DASSIA010000279.1:0-6609 GCA_035692345.1 Arthrobacter sp.
GATGGTCACCCACAGGTACGGTCGCTGCAGGATCCCGGCTGTGGGGTCTGTGGTGGGAAGGGTGGAATCGCGCACGGCACCAGCCTGATCAGTTGTTGAGGACGCCACCGTATCAGCTTCGACCCACAGGCTTCGGCCCACCGCCCCGGAGTTTTTGTCCAGATAATGCCCTTTTCCGGGCCGAAAAAGCGGAATATCTGGACAAAAACTCCCGGAGATCAGCCGATGTAGCGGTTCCGGCCTGCGCGGTACCCGAAGACCGCAGCCAGCGAGCCGACCACCAGGAACAGCACCCCGGCCGCTGTGAACGATCCCGTAGCCTGGTGCAGCTGGCCCACCATCAGCGTGCCGGTGGAACCCAGGCCGTAGCCCACCCCCTGCATCATCCCGGACAGGTGCGCAGCGGTGTGCCCATCGCGGGTCCGCAGCATGATCATTGTCAGTGCCACCGCGGTGAGGCTTCCCTGCCCCAGCCCCAGCAGCCCGGTCCACACCCAGATGAGTTCCAGGGGTCCGAAGATGCTCAGCGCAAACCCGCCGCCGGTCATCAGCGCCACCACCACGGCAATGGCGCGCTGGTCACGGAACCTCGCCGCCAGTGCCGGGGCAAACAGCGAGCCCAGCATCTGGAGCACGATCGAAACAGAGACCATCAGGCCGGCAGTCCCGCCGTCAATGCCGCGCTCGCGCAGGATCGGCGCCAGCCAGGCAAAAACGCTGAAGGACATCATGGCCTGCAGCACCATAAAAATGGTCACCTGCCACGCCACCGCCGAACGCCACACGTTGACGCCGAGGTGGCCGGCCTGGTGCCGGACGGGGTGCTGGCGCAGCGCCACCGGCAGGAACAGCAAAAGGACGACGGCGGCAGGAACCGCCCAGAACCACAGCGCCGAGGACCACTCCCCCGTCGCCGTGAAGACAGGGTAGGTGAAGCCGGCACCGAGGGCGGCCGAGGCGCAGATTGCCGTGGTGTACAGACCGCCCATAAGGCCCAGCCGGTGCGGGAAATCACGCTTCACGAGGCCTGGCAGCAGCACGTTGCACAGCGCGATGGCGGCACCGCAGGCAGCCGTTCCGGCCAGCAGGGTTGGGAGGTGTCCGGCGCCGGGCAGCAGGCCGCCGGCGTCCGCTGGCCGCAGCAGCAGCCCCGCCGTGAGTACGGCCATGGCGCCGAGCAGGACGCGTTCGGCGCCAAACCGCCGCGCCAGGACGGGCGCCAGGGGCGCGAAGACACCCAGGAGCGTGACGGGAGCGGTGGTGAGCACCACAACGGCCCAGCCCGGCAGTCCGGCGTCGGCCGTGATCTCCGGAAGGACCGCGGCGAAACTGGAGAAGACCGTGCGGAGGTTCAGCCCGATAAGCACCAGGCAGAGGCCCAGGTAGGCCAGGGCCCGCCGGCTGCTCTGCGGGCGCTCCGGGCCGCCGCCCGGTTGGCCCGGAAGGCGCGTTGGGGCAGCCGCGGGGATGTCGTCGATTTCGGCGTCGACGAGCAGTCCGGTCACTTCGAAGTTGTCAGCACGGGTCACGCGACCCATTCTGTCATTGCGGGCAGTCCGGTCCTGAAGTCGGTCCTGCCGTGACTCCGTGCGCCCTAACGCCCGATCAAGCGGCTGGCCGGTGCCGGGCGAAAGCTGTACCGCCTACGCTTGGCGCATGACCGAACAGCAAAAGAACTGGCATGCGGCCCACAAGGAATCACTGAGCACGGGCGAACGGGCTGCCGACGTCATGCGCAACAGCATGGGAAGCTGGCGCTTCGTCGCAGGATTCATCGTGTTCATGCTGCTGTGGGCTGCCCTGAACTCCTGGCTTCTGGCTTCCCAGGCCTGGGATGCGTATCCATACATCCTCCTGAACCTGTTCCTCTCCATGCTTGCCGGTCTCCAGGGGGCCATCCTGCTCATCGCGGCCAAGCGGCAGGATGCCATCGCCGCGGCCATGGCGCAGCACGACTTCGACACCAACGTGAAGGCGAAAGAGGAGATCGAGCGCCTCACCGCGATCAACAATGAACAGCTGGAAATCCTGCGGGAACTGCGGTCCTTGGCGGCAAGCCAGGCCGCTCGGGGCTGATTCCTCTATTCTGGAGGGGATGAGCGAATCCCCAGAATCTCCCCAGCCTCCGCATGTCCCGCGCCCGGTAACGCCTGGAACCCAGGCGTCCTTCGGCACCTACGGCGGCAGGCCGGTGAGCTTCGTGCGCCGCGGCACCCGGCTGCAGGGGCGGCGCCAGGCTGCGTGGGAAGAGCACGCGGACCGGTGGGCGGTGGACGTGCCCCGCCACATTGCGAACACGTCAGTCCACCCGGACTACACGTTCGACGCCGAGGCAGAGTTCGGGCGCAAGGCACCGCTGATTGTGGAAATCGGGTCCGGGCTCGGAGATGCCATCTGCCACGCCGCCGAGCAGAACCCGGATACGGACTTCCTCGCGGTGGAGGTATACACGCCGGGGCTGGCCAACACCATTATCAAGATCAACAGCCGAGGGCTCAGCAACGTCCGGGTGGTGGAGGCCAACGCCCCAGAGGTCCTCGCCACCATGCTGCCGGCAGGTTCAATCAGCGAGCTGTGGGTGTTCTTCCCGGACCCCTGGCATAAGTCCCGGCACCACAAACGCCGCCTTATCCAGCCGGAGTTTGCCCACCTGGCAGCGCGGGCCCTCACCACGGGCGGCCTGTGGCGGATCGCCACGGACTGGTCCAACTACGCCGTCCACGTCCGCGACGTCCTTGCCGGATCCCCGGACTTCGAAAACCTCCACACCGGCGAGCGCCACGGGCCGGAAAGCCCGCTCACCCAGGTGTGGCAATCCGGCGTCGAATCCCTGGTGGGCGGGGCACCCGTCCGCGAAGGCCGGGCGCCAGTCAGCACCGAACAAACCGGCCCCAACGAGGGCGTGGATGAAACGGGCGGCTGGGCCCCGCGCTTCGAAGGCCGGATCCGCACGAGTTTCGAGGCCAAGGCACACGAGGCCGGCCGGCTCATCTTTGACCTCTGCTACCGCCGGCGCTGAGCACGAAAACCAGGTAACAGATGCCGTCAGGTGACGCTGATGGAAGCGACGATCTCCTTGAGCATCGCCAGCCGCGGCTCGATCTCGGGGTTCGCATAGGGCCAGATCACCAGGACACCGATGAACCGGCTGCTCTCCCACACGCCTACCGTTGCGGCGATCCTTGCCTCGCCGGCAGGGTCCGTGTAACCCACCAACACGGCATACGAGGCCTTGCCGGGAAGGTTCAGTTCGCCTTCGGTCAGCAGGGTACCGGCGCGTTCTTCGAGGTAGAAGCCTGACATCAGGTGCGCCCAGCCGTTGGCCTGCGGCGCGTCCGTGACCGAGGTGTCATCCTTGATGACGGTCACGAGGACGTCTCCGAGCAGGCCGAACTGCTCGCTGTTTGGCCCCGCGGAGGAATCCTCCAGAACCTGGGTGTGCTCGGGAAAGTCTGCCGTAAACCCCAAGGGGGATTCGATGTGCACTGACATGGTTACTCCTTAGGGGTAAGGCTGGCTGGATTCGACGCAGGCACGTCAGAGCCTCTCGAGCTTGGTGTCGTTCGCGACCTTATAGTACGTCGACACGTTGGTGGTGGCCTTGTTCTCAGTCTTAAGTTCCACTTCGCCGGCCTTTAGATCAATTCCGGCCTCGTTGGATGCCGTCACCACGCTGTTGACCTGGACGGTTGCAGTGCCGGCGTCGTACAAGCGGGCGGCGTCCGCGGCGGCCGCCGAGTCGTTTCCGAGGGCCACGTTGCGCATGTAGCTGTCGATCACAGCCTTGTTTTCGGGGGAATAGTCGACGTCGATCTTCACGGTGCCCTGGGTGCCGACGGTCACGCTGGACTCCACCTTGGCGCCCTTGAGGTCCGGTCCGGCGGCCGCACCTTCAGCAACCGTGCCGTCCATGGACAGCGAGACGGATCTGATGTTGCTGTCCTTGTCCAGACTCACTTCCAGGCCGCCCTTGCCTGCGGCTTCGAAGACGCGGCCGTCGAGGTCCAGCTTGCCCTCGGCGGAGACCTCGGCGCTGGCGGTGGCGGTGCCATCCGTCAGGTTCCGCTCGTAGGCGAGATCCAGCTTTGCCGAGCCGGACGCGGGACCTGAGTCGCCTTTGGCTTCCAGGGACAAGGTGCCTTTGGCTTTGTCGTCCTGGCCGGTGGAGCCGTTGTTATGTGCGGCGTCATTAATCGTGTCGAGGATGTATCCGGGCGGGTTGCCCACCACGTCCTTGATTTCCCCGACGCTGTCCGGCGGCAGGTCCTTGTACATCTGTTCGCGGGCGGCCATGGCTTCTTCGACACTGCCGAAGGTGTACTCGCGGGAAACCTCGCCGTTGAGCGTAACGCCCGCGGTGCCGGTGGCATCGTTGACGCCCAGCCCCATGTTCCCGTAGACCTTCATGGTGGCCGAACCATCGGCATTCTCAACTACTTCAGTGCCTACCTCCGCCCCGCCGTGGAACCACGCCACCCGGGCGTCAACGGAAGCCTTGCCGGTCTCTGTGTAAACAGGAATATCGGCCTTTGCGAGTTCCTGGAGGTGGTGCCTGGCCTGCTCCTGGGCCGACGCCGGGATGCCGCCGTCCATCTTCATCAGGTCTTCGGCGAACGGCCCCCGTTCCCCCACGCCTTCGATCAGGTACTTCCGGTCCGCCTCGGACAGGCCGGCCCACCACTTGGCCTGTTCTTCCGGGCCCGCCGTGAGCATTCCGTCCAGGCCCTGTTCGAGCTGCCGGCGGTGGGCCTGTGCCTCAGCCGCCTTCCGGGCCTGTTCCTCCAGCCATGTCTTCGCGCCGGCGCCCAGGTCCGCGAGCCTGTCCAGAAAACTGCCACCGGCGCCGGCCCCGCCGCCGGACTTGTCAGAGGCCTTCTCCTGCTCATCGGCGTGCTGCAGGAGCAGCTTGGAGTTATGCCGGAGGCTGGAGGCTACCCGTTCCAGGCTGGGACGGTGGCTGCCGGACCAGTCCTGCCGGAACAGCTCGCCGTCAGCACCCTTCCAGGGCGCGGACTGGATCTGGCCGTGCAGGGAGCCGGCCCGGCTGCTGAGCAGCGAGGCCGCCTTGTCAACAGCCTTCGCCAGCTCACGCAGCTGACTGATGTCCGCGCCGTAAAAAGTCATGGTGTCTCCCCCGGAGAGTATTAGGAGTTAGATCTGTCGCTGGACTTATGGTTGCACGGCAGTAATTTCCCCGCGATGGGGAACACTCCCCATCGCGGGAGCACGCCCGCCACCAGACAAATCCGGGGTGTGCGCGGTGCGCAAAAAATCGGCATTGTTCGAGGCTGGCTGCACGTGGCACGATGGGCCTGTGCGGGGGCACACACATCTGCGCCGTGAAGGCGCTGGCCCGGAGGAAGCGCCATCAAAAGAGAACTCAAGGAAGCCGCAGGTGCGGCGGAGGAAATCACGAATTCACCGGCATTTGAGCTGCTGGCGAGGGCCGGCTTCGTGGCAAGCGGCATCCTGCACTTTCTGGTGGGCGCCATAGCCATCCGGCTCGCCATGGGCGGCTCCGGAAGTGCCGACTTCAGCGGCGCTGTAGCCGAGCTGGCCAGCCAGCCTGCAGGCCCTTTCCTCCTGTGGGCCAGCTTCGCGGCCTGCGCAGCCCTGGCGATCTGGCAGGCCAGCGATGCCGTCTTCGATTACAACCGCCTGCCAGCCAAGAAAAAGGCCGGCAGGAAAGCCAAGGCGGCCGTCCAGGCCCTGGTGTTCACCGGCCTCGCCCTGACCCTGATGTCCTTTGCCAGGGGCACCGGCTCCGGCAACGACAACCAGCGCTCCGCGAGTGACCTCACCCTGACCGTCATGAAGGCCCCCGGGGGTGTGGCCTTACTGGTCCTGGTGGGACTTGGCATCGCCGTTGCCGGAGTCATCTACGCAATCCGCGGGATCAGGAAATCCTTCGAAAAGCACCTCAGGATGCCCTCGGCCCCGACCGCCCGGACGGCCGTCACAGTCCTGGGCGTGACCGGCTACGTCGCCAAGGGCATCGTCCTGGCGCTGACGGGGCTGCTGATCACCATAGCCACGCTGAATGCCCATCCGGATCAATCCACGGGCCTGGACGGCGGACTCAGGGCACTGCGCGCCCAGCCGTTCGGCGTGTACCTCCTGGCTGCCGTGGGGGCCGGACTGATCTGCTACGGGTTGTACATGGTGGTCCGGGCGCGCCTGGCCAAAATGTAGGCGGAACAGCCGCTACGGGACGGTGACCACCGCAACGGTCCGATTGGCCTCGTCGCGCAGTTCCACCCCGGCAATGCTTGCCAGCTGGACCGGGGTGGCGCCGGTGACCTTGACCTGGCCGCTGGGGGTGGCCGCCCAGGCGCAGGCACGGTCCTCGCCGCCGTCGCGGTCCCGGACCCACAGCGAGTAGGTGCCGTCGGAGGGCATGCTGCTGCCGGTCACCGCCAGTTCCGTGCCCCAGGCCTTCCGGGCCAGGTCAACGCTGAAGCGCAGGCCACTGCCGGCCTGTACCGCGTAGCTGGCGTCGGGTTGCGGCGGCCGGTTGAGCAGCGGACCAACGGCCAGGCCCAAAGCGAGGCACGCAGCGGCGACGGCGCCCACCACCGCTGCCCACCGCCGTCGTAATTTCCGACGGCG
>DASSIA010000280.1:0-2208 GCA_035692345.1 Arthrobacter sp.
CCGACCGATGGAAAGGAAGATCCACCATGTCCCTGAACACCGACCACATCCGAGTCACCCATGCAGGCTCGTTGCCCAGAACTCCGGAACTCATCGCGGCCAATGCTGCCAAAGAGTCCGACGGCGTGACTCCCGAGTTCCTCGACCTGCTGGAGGCGTCCGTGGTGGACGTGGTCCAGAGGCAGAAGGACCTCGGAATCGATATCCCGAACGACGGTGAATACGGGCACACCATGGCCACTTCGGTGGACTACGGCGCCTGGTGGAACTACTCGTTCGCGCGGCTTGGCGGCCTGGAACCGACCGACGTCGACCGGTGGGCCGATGCGAGCGTGCGCCGTTCAACGCCGGGAAACATTGTGCTGACATCCTTCCCGGACCGCCGGGACCGGCAGGCCTTCAACGAGGCCTACAACGATCCGTCCTCCGGCATCCTGGCCCACCGCAAAAGCGTTTCCCAGCCCAAAATCACCGGACCCCTCACCTACACGGGCCAGGACCTGGTGGCCTCGGACGTCACCAACCTGAAAACGGGGCTGGCTGCCGCAGGCCTCGCTGAAGGCTTCGTGGCATCCCTGTCCCCCGGTTCCTGTGCCCGCGTGGCAAACGAGTACTACACGTCGGATGAGGAACTGCTCTACGCCTGCGCCGATGCCATGCGGGAGGAATACAAGGCCATCATCGACGCCGGCCTGACAGTCCAGCTCGACGACCCTTCACTTGCCGAGAGCTGGGACCAGATCAACCCCGAGCCCTCCTTGGATGACTACCTCAAGTTCATCCAGCTGAGGGTTGAGGCCACCAACTGGGCCCTGCGCGACCTGCCCCAGGAACAGATCCGCCTCCACGTCTGTTGGGGTTCCTGGCACGGCCCGCACACCACGGACATTCCGTTTGCGGACATCCTTGGATCGGTGCTTCAGATCAACGCCGGAGCCTACTCGTTCGAGGCGGCCAACGTACGCCACGAGCACGAATGGCGGGTCTGGGAAGACACCAAGCTCCCCGAGGGCAAGGTCATCATCCCCGGCGTCGTTTCGCACGCCACCAACGTCGTGGAGCACCCGGACCTTGTGGCAGACAGGATCGTCCGGTTTGCCGAGCTGGTGGGCCGCGAAAGCGTCATCGCCTCTACCGACTGCGGGCTGGGCGGACGGGTCCACCCGCAGATCGCCATGGCCAAACTGGAGGCCCTCGGCGAAGGTGCGCGCCGGGCATCTCGACGCCTCTGGTAGTTTTCCATTCCGGCCGCAGGGCCTGTCCTATGCCTTTGATCACGCAAAGGCACCGGACAGGCCCTGCATTTCGTGGGGCTTGCTAGACTGATAAGGACCGACCAGGAATCGGTCCACACCACATTTAAAACCACCTCGGAATTTCCGCGTCCATCACGCGCCCTTTTTCCGGATTGGCAGCATCGCCGAGCCCCGCAGGAGACATTGCACTATATGACAGCCCTGGCCCCCGAATCATTCCGTGAACAGCTCCTGAGCCGCCGATACGAACCCAACGTTGCCGCCGTCAACGAGCTGTGCGATTCCCTGCAGAGCGTCAAGCCCCACACCGAAGTCCCCTACGTTGACCCCATCCACGACGTCGACGAGTGCCGCATCATCAGCCTCTACTCCAACATCGGCGAAGCTGACCCGTCCGGCTTCATCACTGCAGGCGACGAAGACGCCGCCACCCGCATGCTCGGCATCCAGTGGAAGCTGGGCCTGCGCCCCGAGTTCGTGATGCCCTGGAACGTGCACCCGTGGCACACCCCCGGCGAGGTCAACGGCAAGTTCACGCCGGACCAGATCTCCGCCGGCCTCAAGCCGCTGCTCAAGTTCCTTGCCGTGGTCCCCCGCGCCTCGGTGATCGTCGCCCACGGCACCGAAGCCAACCGCCTGGCCAACCTGCTGCTGAAGACCGAAGTTCCGCTGCTCTGGCGCCGCGGCCTGAAGACCTACAAGGTCCGCTCCCTCAGTGGCCGCGCCTTCGCCGGCACCCCGGCCCGGCAGGAACAGTACCTCGAGGAAATGCGCGTCGTTTACGCCGACGCCATGGCCCGGACGGGGCTCGCGAAAGCGGTCTAGCTTAACCACAACGCGAGGTCACTTACGGCCCATCCGCCAGTGCGGAACGGGCCGTAAGTGACCCCGCGTTGCTGTTTGTAGCCTAAAGTACGACGGCGGGCGGTCACCTTTTCTTCTGAAAGGTGGC
>DASSIA010000281.1:0-13694 GCA_035692345.1 Arthrobacter sp.
CGAAGCCATGGCAGGCGCCGACGTCTTCATCGGTGTCAGCGCCCCGCACGTGATCGGCGAAGAGCAGGTGGCATCCATGGCCGAGAACGCGATCGTCTTCGCGATGGCCAACCCGACGCCGGAGATCGACCCCGTCATCGCATCCAGGCACGCCGCCGTGGTGGCCACGGGCCGCAGCGATTTCCCCAACCAGATCAACAACGTGCTGGCCTTCCCGGGCTTCTTCCGGGGGCTGCTGGACGCCGGGGCTTCGGACATCATCCCGGAGATGCTGGTGGCCGCCGCAGACGCGATTGCCAACCGGGTAGCTGACGACGAGCTCAACGCGAGCTACATTATCCCCAGCGTCTTCGATCCTCATGTCGCGGCCGATGTGGCCACCGCAGTGGCAGCCGCAGCGCACGCAAACACCGCCCGCGCCCTCTAGAAGAAGGACTTACGAACATGGCCATCACTGTCACTGACCGCCAGCCGGTCGAACGCGCGGAACAAATCCTTACACCGAAGGCCCTGGCCTTCCTGGAGGAGCTGCACCAGCGCTTCGCCGGAACCCGCAACGAGCTGCTGGAGGCCCGCAAGGCCAAGCGCGACGGCGTCGCCCGCACCAGCCGCCTGGACTTCCTCCCGGAGACCCGGGAAATCCGCGACGCCGACTGGAAGGTCGCCGAAGCACCCGCCGCGCTGCAGGACCGCCGCGTCGAGATGACCGGCCCGGCCACCCCGGCCAAGATGGCCATCAACGCGCTGAACTCCGGCGCCAAGGTGTGGCTGGCGGACCTCGAGGACGCCAGTACCCCCACGTGGCACAACGTCATCGACGCCATCCTCAACCTGCGCGACGCCGCCCACGGCACCCTGGCGTACACCTCCCCCGAAGGCAAGGAATACGCGCTCCGCACCGACGCACCGCTCGCCGTCGTGGTGGCCCGTCCGCGCGGCTGGCACCTGCCGGAAAAGCACCTGCTGATCGACGGCGAACCCGCCGTGGGTGCGCTGGTGGACTTCGGCCTGCACTTCTTCCACACCGCCAAGCAGCTGCTGCTCAACGGCCACGGACCGTACTACTACCTGCCTAAGATGGAATCGCACCTTGAGGCCCGCCTCTGGAACGAGATCTTCGTATTCGCCCAGGACTTCCTCGGCATCCCGCAGGGCAGCGTCCGCGCCACGATGCTGATCGAGACCATCCCTGCCGCCTTCGAAATGGACGAGTTCCTCTACGAACTGCGCGATCACGCCTCGGGCCTGAACGCCGGACGCTGGGACTACCTGTTCAGCATCATCAAGTACTTCCGCGACGCCGGCGAGGAATTTGTGCTGCCGGACCGCGCCTCGGTGGCCATGACGGCTCCGTTCATGCGCGCCTATACCGAGCTGCTGGTCAAGACCTGCCACAAGCGCGGCGCATTCGCCATGGGCGGCATGGCTGCCGTCATCCCCAACCGCAGGCACCCCGAGGTCACCGAGGCCGCGTTCGCCAAGGTCCGCGCGGACAAGACCCGCGAGGCCACCGACGGGTTCGACGGCTCCTGGGTGGCCCACCCGGACCTGGTTTCCACCTGCCGCGAGGTGTTCGATGCCGTGCTCGGCGATCCGGACAACGGCGGGCGCCCCAACCAGCTGGATAAGCAGCGCCCGGAAGTCTCAGTCACGGCTGACCAGCTGCTGGACATCGCCTCGGCTGACGGCCAGGTCACCGAAGGCGGGCTGCGCCTGAACCTATACGTCGCCGTCGCCTATACCGCCGTATGGCTCTCCGGAAACGGCGCCGTGGCCATCCACAACCTCATGGAGGACGCCGCCACCGCCGAGATCTCCCGCTCGCAGGTATGGCAGCAGATCCGCAACAAATCCGTCCTCGCCGACACCGGAAACACCGTCACGCGGGAACTGGTGGAGAAGATCCTGGGCGAGGAAACGGAACGGCTCCGGGCCGAATTCGGCGACGAAGCCTTCCGCCGGTACTACGAGCCGGCCAGCCGGCTGATCGCGGACATCTGCCTCTCCGAGGACTACACGGATTTCCTCACCACACCTGCCTACGAACTGGTGGACTGAGATGGCTTCTTTCACGCCGGCAGACTTAGCCGCCATCGACACCCAGCTGGCCGCCACGGACCAGCTGCTGGACCGCAACTACCCGGGCGACGACGGCACCCGGCAGCCCGTGCACACCGTGTATGTGCCGGCGGACCGTTTCACGCCGTCGCTCGCCGCCGAATGGGGCGCCCAGGCGCTCACGACGGCGGAGGCGCACGGCGGGCTCGACCGCTTGGGCCAGTTGCTGGGCCAGGACGCCGACCTCGCTGCCGCCGTCGCCTCCCGGGTGGAAGCCAAGCTGCGCACCGAGCCGATCGAGGACCTGCGGCTGGACTTCGAGGACGGGTACGGGGACCGCGGCGATGAGGCAGAAGACGCCGACGCCGTTGCTGCCGCCACCGCGGTGGCCGCGGCAGTCGCCGCCGGAACCGCGCCGCCGTTCATCGGCATCCGGTTCAAGTGCTTCGAGGAACCCACCAGGGCCCGCGGCCTGCGGACCCTGGACCTGTTCGTCTCCACGCTCGCGCGGGCCGGGGAACTTCCTGCCGGGCTGGTTCTGACCCTGCCCAAGGTCACCACCGTGGCCCAGGTGCAGGCCATGGACTTCGCCGTGTCCCGGCTTGAGGAAGTCCATGGGCTTCCCGCCGGCCGGCTCCGCTTCGAGGTCCAGGTGGAAACGCCTCAGCTGATTCTCGGACCCGAGGGCACCTCCCCCGTGGCGCGGTTGCCGCACGTGGTTCCGGGACGCATCAGCGCCCTCCACTACGGCACCTACGACTACTCGGCCTCGCTGCAGATTTCGGCCGAGTACCAGTCCATGGAGCACCCCGTGGCGGACTTCGCCAAGGAAGTCATGCAGCTGGCTGTCGCGGGCACCGGCATCCGGCTCTCCGACGGTTCCACCAACATCATTCCGGTGGGCGATGCCGTCGAGGATGCCTGGAAGCTGCACGGGCGCCTCGTCCGCCGGTCGCTGGAGCGCGGCTTCTACCAGGGCTGGGACCTGCATGCCGCCCAGCTGCCCAGCCGCTTCGCCGCCACGTACGCGTTCTACCGCGAGGGCCTCCCGGCCGCCGCGGCACGCCTGCGCAACTATGTGGCCCACACCGAAGGCGCGGTCATGGACGAACCCGCCACCGCCCGGGCCCTGGCCGCCTTCGTCCTGCGCGGCGTCCAGTGCGGCGCAGTGGGGACCGAAGAGATCCAGGCGCTTGCCGGCGTCGAACTTTCCCAGCTGACCGCACTGGCGCACCCGCGGCTGGCACATTCCACTTCGAAGTAAGGATCCCATGATGGGCAAGTACTACACCCCGCAGGGCGGCCTGCCGCCGCAGACGCACCTGACCACGGAACGGGCAATCGTCACGGAGGCCTACACGGTCATCCCCAAGGGCGTTATGACCGACATCGTGACCAGCACCCTGCCTGGTTTCACCAACACGCGGTCCTGGATCCTGGCCCGTCCGATCTCCGGCTTCTCCACCACCTTCTCGCAGCTGATCGTGGAGATCGGCCCCGGCGGCGGCGCCCCCAAAGCCGAGTTCGAGGCAGGCGTGGAAGGCGTCGTCTTCGTCACCCAGGGCAAGGTCAACCTGACGCTCGACGGCGAACTGCACCAGCTTGAGGAAGGCGGCTACGCCTACCTGGCCGCCGGTTCCACCTGGGGCCTGGAGAACGTCTCGGATGACGTGGTCTCCTTCCAATGGATCCGCAAGGCCTACGAGCGTCTCGAGGGCTACGAGGCAAAGTCCTTCGTCACCAGTGATGCCGAGGTGGAACCCACCGCGATGCCGGATACCGACGGCGCCTGGAAGACCACCCGCTTCACGGACTCCAGCGACCTCGCCCACGACATGCAGGTGAACATCGTGACGTTCCAGCCCGGCGGGGTCATCCCGTTCCCGGAGACCCACGTCATGGAGCATGGCCTGTACGTGCTGGAGGGCAAGGCCATGTACCTGCTCAACAACGACTGGGTTGAGGTGGAGGCCGGCGACTTCATGTGGCTGCGCGCCTTCTGCCCGCAGGCCTGCTACGCCGGCGGCCCCGGCCAGTTCCGCTACCTGCTCTACAAGGACATGAACCGACAGATCAAGCTGACGTAGGCTGCCGCATCCCGGCTTGCCCTTACCGGCTGGCCGCCGAAATCGCCGGAACCATGCCCGGTCGCTGCACGTTACAGCGACCCGGACTTGGGTCCGGCGATTCCGCGTTAACGGCCTATTCCCACCCGGCGGAAATTAAATTCCCACCGGATGGGAACTTTTTAATGCCGTCTGTGATTCCAGCCACTAACGTCACTCTTATGCCTACAGATCCGAGCCAGTCCGTGATATTGGATGGCAACGCCTCCCGGTTCATCGACATCCTGCTCGAATTCGCGCGGCATCGGACCCTGACGGCAGCCCAGCTCACCGCCGCCACGGGCATCCCCACCAGTGCCGTATACCGGCACCTGGCCCTTCTGGTGCAGTCCGGCCTCGTAGCGCAGACCAGGCGCCGCGGCCAGTACAGCGCCGGTCCGGAAACCCTGCGCCTCGCCGCCAACTTCCACCAGGAAGCCATGGTCAAAGGCCGCATCTCGGAGCAGCTACAGCTACTCTCCGATGAAACGCAGGAACTTGCCGCCTACCTGGTGGTCCGGGGTGCGGAGGCACTCTGCGTGGACGCGGTTGAAGGCCCGCAGATGTTGCGCTGCAGCTATTCGCCGGGCCGTTCGCTTCCCCTGCTCAAAGGCGCCAGTGCGCTGACCCTGCTCGCACACCTGGACCCTGCGGAACAGGACACGATTGTGGGCGGCCTCGGGCTGAGCGCGGAGGACGCGGCAAACCTGCACCACGAGCTCCGGATTGTCCAGGACCGCGGTTTCGGCCTCAGCTACGGGGCGGTGGATGCCGGCGTTTGGGGCGTCAGTTTTCCCGTGCTCGACGACGGCGGCCATCTGTTGGGTGCCGTCAGCACCATGGCTCCGGCGGACCGGGCGATCCGGCGTGAAAAGCAACTCATAGCAAGCACCCGTGACGCCGCCTTGGCGCTCGGACATGGAGAAGGATCCCGATGACCAACCCCACCATCCAGCACACGTGGACGGGCCGCGACGACGGCCCTGGCCCGGAACACCGGCGCTGGCACCACGCCGTGAACACGGCCCAGACCGGCGCTGCCGGGATCGCCATCCTGGGATTCCGCAGCGATGAAGGCGTGCGCCGAAACAAGGGCCGGGTCGGCGCCGTCGACGGTCCTGCAAGCATCCGCTCCGCCCTCGCACCCATGGCGGCACCGGCGGACCTCCTGGTCCATGACCTTGGCGACACCAGCGTTGTGGACGGAGACCTCGAGGACGGCCAGGAGCGCCTGGGTGCGACCGTCCGCCGGGCCCTGGACGCAGGCCACCTGCCTGTCATCCTGGGCGGCGGCCACGAAACCGCCTTCGGCACCTATACGGGCCTGCGCGCCAGCCAGGTCAGCGATGGACGCCGCGTCGGCATCATCAACCTGGACGCGCACTTCGACCTGCGAGCCGACGCGGTCCCGTCGTCGGGCACCCCGTTCCGGCAAGTGGCCGAGGCGGAGCACGCTTTGGGCCACGGATTCAACTACACGGTGCTGGGCATCAGCCAGCCCGGCAACACCGAGGCCCTGTTCCAGACAGCCCGGGACCTCGGCGTCAAATACCTGCTGG
This sequence comes from Arthrobacter sp., assembly GCA_035692345.1. Taxonomy (GTDB): domain Bacteria; phylum Actinomycetota; class Actinomycetes; order Actinomycetales; family Micrococcaceae; genus Arthrobacter. Next base: position 5,723 of record DASSIA010000281.1, read on the forward strand.
ACGAGGAATGCACCGAGTCCAGGACTGGGCAGGTCCGGCAGTTCACGCAGGACTTCATCGACTCCGTGGACGTCGTCTACCTGACGATCGACCTCGATGTCCTCCCCGCGTACATCGCCCCCGGGGTCAGCGCACCGGCGTCCTACGGGGTTCCACTCTCCGTCGTCTTGGACGTATGCCGTCAACTGGCCCGCTCCCCCAAGCTCGCCGCCGTCGACGTCGTCGAACTGAACCCCAGGTTCGACGTCGACTCCCGCACCGCCCGCACGGCCGCACGCCTCATCCACACGATCGCCACCGAGCGATCCGCGCACCCACATGCGTAGCCGGACGTCCGCCTCCCCTCCCCAGAAACGAGCACACATGAAGAACCGATTCCCGCGATTCGGATGGGCTGCCACGACGGCCGCCCTTCTGGCCGCGTTGCTTGGGCTCGCCGCGCCGGCAGCCCAGGCCGAGACCACCCCGGCCACCCCGTCGGCCGGCAAGATGGCAGACCTCCGCTCCGGCAAGACCACCCTCAAGGTCGGCACCGATGCCTCCTTCCCTCCGTTCGAATTCACCGATGCCAACGGCACCAAGGTCGGCTTCGATATCGACGTTGTGCAGGAGCTCGCGTCCAAGGCCGGCATCAAAAACGTCGAGTTCGTGCAGATGCCGTTCGGCAACATCGTGCCCGCGCTGCAGGCTAACCAGATCGACGTCGGCGCTTCCGCCATCTACATCAGCCCCGAACGCGCCAAGGTGGTGGACTTCTCCGAGATCTACTACCCCGGCGGCCTGGGCATGTTCGTTTCCACGTCCAACGACACCGTCAAGACGCTCGCTGACCTCGCCGGCAAGAAAGTGGCCGTGCAGGTGGGCACCAAGTCCGTTGAGTGGCTGCGGCAGAACCAGCCACAGGCCGAACTGGTGCAGGTCCAGACCAACGACCAGATGTTCTCCTCGGTCAAGCTCGGCCAGGCCGACGCCGTGGTCACCGGGCAGCCGGGCGGGCGGTACTTCATCCACGAACAGGGCGGCCTGAAGCAGGTGGGCGAGCGCCTCACCAACGAGAACTACGGTTTCGCGTTCCAGAAGAGCGACTCGGACATCCGCGAGGCGTTCAACGCGGCACTCAAGGACATGCAGTCCTCGGGCGACTTCACCAAGGCCACGTCCAAGTGGTTCGGCGACGAGTCCAGCACCGCCACCGGTCCCGCCAAGGAACACAGCCTCTTCAACGTCTCCTCAATCACCAACTCCTGGGGCCCGCTGATGCAGGGCCTGGGAACCACGCTGCAAATCATCGCCTTGTCGCTGGCACTGAGCCTGCTGTTCGGCATGCTGGGCGGCTTCGCCAAGCTCTCGCACGTCCGGCCTATCCGCTGGATCGGCAAGGTATACGTCTCCGTGGTGCGGGGTACGCCGTTCATCGTCCAGCTTTTCTTCATCTACTTCGGCCTGCCGCAACTGGGCATCCAGCTCTCCCCGATGGTGGCCGGCATCCTGGCCCTGGGCCTCTACAGCGGCTCGTACGTCACGGAAATCGTCCGCGGCGCCATCCAGTCCGTGGACAAGGGCCAGATGGAAGCCGCCCGCTCCTGCGGCATGAGCTCCGCCTCCGCGCTGCGCCACGTGATCATCCCGCAGGCCTTCCTGCGCATGCTCCCGCCGCTCGGCAACGAGTTCGTCTCCCTGACCAAGAACTCCGCCCTGGTGTCCTTCGTGACCATCAGCGAACTGTTCCTGGTGGGCCAGACCATCATTTCCCGCACCTTCGATGCGCTGACCGTGTACGTCTTCATCGGCCTGGTGTACTACGTCCTCACCAACATCATCGGCCTGGCCGCAAACGCAATCGAGAAGAAGATGGCGGTTTACATCTAATGGCACTCCTGGAAACGAAAGAGATCACCAAGTCCTACGGTGACCACCACGTCCTCAAAGGCATCGACTTCACCATCGAGCCCGGCGAAGTAGTGGCCGTCATCGGCCCCAGCGGCGGCGGCAAGTCCACGTTCCTGCGCTGCCTGAACCTCCTGGAGACGCCCACGTCCGGCCATGTGGTGTTCGACGGCGAGGACCTCCTGGCGCCCAAGGTGGACCTGGACCGCCTGCGTTCCCGAATGGGCATGGTGTTCCAGCAGTTCAACCTGTTCCCCAACATGACGGCACTCAAGAACATCATGCTTCCGCAGATGGACGTCCTGAAGGTCAGCAAGAAGGACGCCGAGGCCCGCGCCATGGAACTGCTCGAGAAGGTCAACATGACCCACCGGGCGCACGTCTACCCCAACCGGCTCTCCGGCGGCCAGAAGCAGCGCATCGCGATTGCCCGCGCCGTGGCCATGAACCCCAAGGTGATGCTCTTCGACGAGCCCACCAGCGCCCTGGACCCTGAGGTGGTCAGCGACGTCCTGGACGTCATGGCCGGCCTCGCCGCCGACGGCATGACCATGGTGGTTGTCACCCACGAGATGGGCTTTGCCCGCAAGGTGGCCGACCGCGTGGTGTTCATCGACGGCGGCAAGATCGCCGCCGACCTCCCGCCGGAGGAGTTCTTCTCCGACAGCAACACCAACCCTCGCATCCGCTCGTTCCTGGAGAAGGTGCTGTAGCAGCCGGCAACCCCGGGAGGTCCTGCAGCCACATCCTGCGGCCAGGCTCTTTGACAAGACCTGCCGCCGGGACCCGTGGTAATCGTGTAGGTCCGGCCGCTCCGGTCCGGACCTACACGACCCGAAGGATGGACATGCACAGCGACAGCGCCACAATAATGACCAGGAAGTCTCTGATCGTTGGATCCGGCCTGGGCTTGCTGGCCCTGATCACCGGTTGCGGCAAGTCAGCCCCCGGGACAGCCGCCCCCATGCCGTCCGCTTCCGGAGCCGCCCACACCTGGTCCTACGACGGCGCCGAGGGCCCCGAACACTGGGGTGCCCTGAGTTCCGATTTCGGCTCCTGCTCCTCCGGTTCCGCCCAGTCCCCCATCGACGTCCGCGGCGGTTCGGGACTCTCCCAGGTACCGCTCGCCCTGGCGTATTCCGCCTCGGAGGGCGAGATCACGGACAACGGCCACACCACCGAGCTCCGCGCCCTCACGGCCCAGGGCATCACGGTGGGCGGCAAGCAGTACGCCTTCAAGCAGATGCACTTCCACACCCCCTCCGAGCACACGCTGGACGGGGTCCGGTACGAGGCCGAGTTCCACTTTGTCCACCAGGCCGACGACGGCGGGCTGGCCGTCGTCGGGATCCTCGCCAAAGCCGGGGCCGCCAACGCGGCGTGGGCCCGCTTCACCAACGGCGTGCCTGCCGCAGCCAGCGGGCAGAAGGTGGCGGCCGGCGTCGTGGACTTCCCGGCGCTGTTCCCGGCGTCGCTGGACCACCTCGCGTACGACGGCAGCCTGACCACCCCGCCCTGCTCGGAAGGCGTGCGCTGGCTGCTGCTCCAGACCCCCGCGGAGCTGGGGGCCGAACAGCTCTCCGCGCTGCGTGCGGCCCACGCGGGCAACAGCCGGCCCGTCCAGCCGCTCAACGGGCGGGACGTCGCCGCGGTGGATCAGTAGCCCGTCAGAGCGTAGCGGGGTCCGTGTTGGCGCCGCACAGGATCACGGCCACGCGTTCCCCGTCCGCCGGCACGTAGGCGCCGGATAGCAGGGCCGCGAAGGCCGTGGCCGCGCCGTGCTCCACGATGATGCGGTACTGCTCCCACAGCAGGGAGCGGGCGGCCACGATGTCCTCGTCGGAGACCAGCACAGCGCGGACGCCGGTACGGACGGCCACTTCGAAGCCGATCCGGCCGATCTGCCGGGCCCCCAGGGAGTCGGCAGTGATCCCGGAGACGGCCACATCCACGGGGGTGCCGGCCGCGAGCGCGGCGTGCAGGGTGGGCGTGGTTTCGGATTCGACACCCACCACTTTGGCACGGCCTTCGACGGCGGCCGCGACACCCGCCATAAGCCCGCCGCCGCCCACGGCCACCACCACCGTGTCCACGTCGCCCAGCTGCTCCAGCAACTCGGTTCCGATGGTGCCGGCGCCGGCTGCGATCTCGGGCTGGTCATAGGCATGGCAGTAGACCGCACCGGTTTCGGCGGCGTAGGCCATCGCGGCGTCGTAAGCCTCGGAATATTCGGCACCGCGCTGGACCACATTGGCACCGCTGGCCCAGAGCTTCATGACCTTCACAGCCGGGGCGGTTTCGGGCACGAACACGGTGGCGGGGACGCCGACCTCCGTTGCGGCGTAGGAATTGGCCAGGCCGGCGTTGCCGCCGGAGGCCACAACGATGCCCACGTCGTCCTTCAGTTCACCGCGCTCCCGGCAGGCCAGGATCCGATTGAACGCGCCCCGGGCCTTGAACGTGCCGGTGTGCTGCATGAACTCGCACTTGAGCCACACCTCGCCGGGGAACGGGCCGCGGTCTGCCTTCAGCACGGGCGTGACGCGGACCCTCCCGGCAATCCGGGCAGCGGCTTCGTCGACGTCGGTGCGTGTGATCATTCGAAAATCCTCGTTCCGTGTGGGGCTGGGTTCAACGTTCAGGCTATCTCGCGAAATATCCCTACCAGCGCCGGTGTTGCCCCGGATATGACAACCATCGGCATCATCGGAGCAGGACATATCGGCAGCCAGGTGGCCCGCAAGGCGGTCGAACTCGGCTATGACGTAGTGATCAGCAATTCCCGCGGCCCGGAAACTTTGGCAGCGCTCGTGGCGGAACTGGGACCGCGTGCCCGAGCCGCGACGCCGGCCGAAGCGGCAGCGGCGGGCGATTTCTCCGTCGTGACCGTTCCGTTCAGGAGCCTCCCGAGCATCCCCGTGGAGCCGCTCGCGGGGAAGATAGTGATCGATACCGGCAACTACTACTGGGAGCGCGACGGCCACGTTCCTGCCCTCGACGCCGGCGAGGCCACGTCCTCCGGACTGGTGCAGGAACACCTGCCCACGTCCAAGGTGGCGAAGGGCTTTAACCACATCCGGTACAGCGAAATCACCACGGACGGCACCCCTGCCGGCACGCCGAACCGCCGAGCTCTGGCCACCGCGAGCGATTACCCCGAAGCCAGCGAGCTCGTGGCGAAACTGTATGACGAGTTCGGTTTCGACACAGTGAACATCGGGCCGCTCTCCGAGAGTTGGCGCATGGAACGCGACCGCCCGGCGTATGTGGTGCGGCAGAACGCTGCTGAACTCACCGAGAACCTGGCCAAGGCGCCGCGGATCATCTGACGGATGGCGAGTGCGGTGCCGGCAGCGCTCGAAGTACGTCAAAATCCCTGGCGCCGCGGGGGCCATTCCTTCCTACAATTTAAGTGGCGGCAGTTGCAGCAATCAGCCGCACTGGCCGCGACACAAGGAGGACCGCAATGGGTTTGGGTGACAGGATCCACAACGCCGCGGAGAGACTCCACGGCAAAGGAAAGAAGGCCGCCGGAGAGGTCATCGGCGACGACCGCATGAGGGCCGAAGGGAAGGCACGCGCAGTTCGGTCCGACCTCAAGCAAGCCGGCGACAAGATCAGGCACGCCTTCAAACGGCACTAGTAACGATCAATCGAACGGGCGGCTCTACCAGGAGCCGCCCGTTTTTCGATGCTCTTGGTTGGCTCTCGAAAAGCCCCTCCAAGAAGGGTAGGGGTGGCCCTAGCGCCGGGCCCAAAAACAGGCGCAGGATGGAACTACCGGATCACCAAAATTCAGAATGAACCCGGAGTGGTCGCCCTGGTACCGGTCCTCTCCTTGGGTCTGCTCGGGGGTTCCGTGGCAATGGCTGCCCCGGCCCAGGCAGAAACAAGCCGAAACGGCTGTACTGTCGACCCGCTGGCTCCACGTGACTTTCGCGGCAACAGGGTCGACTTCAAAATCAAAGTACATTGCTACGGCGAGAAGACCGTCCAGATCCGCCAACTCCGCTACGAAGACGAGCCTGGCCCGCGGCGCAGCGACGATTTCGTCGGCAGCTCATACTTCACCCAGAAGTTCGAAAGGCGCAACGACGCCAGGACCATCCACAGCTTTGATCACGTGGCAACCTTGACCGCAGGGGCGCATGCCCTGGCTCCTGTCTGTGCCGGGTGCCGAGTGCTGGGAGGACTGCTCGGCTCAGGCTCCGGCAAAACGGTCGACGGCGCGACGATATGGCGCCTAGCGTCCCGCTTGGTGCTGCAGGCTACGGAGATCCAGTTCGATTTCCCTGCCATTTACATGGACCACCATCTTTGCGTCTTCGACGCCCGCGGCGGACAAATAGTCCATGAGCGTTGACAACAGCATGTCTTCCCGCCGCTCCGTCTTCGAGACAACACTCTGATCTATTCCGAGGCGTGCCGCCAACTCATCCTGAGTGAGTTCGGCAGCCCTGCGGATGGTTGCAAGGTTCAGCGCGTAGATGCGGTCCTCACGTTCTGAGGCCTCTCGAATTTCAGCAACCCGCCCAGAGACTCCTGGCTTTGCCATGATCCTGTCCAGCCTGTCATTGCCCTTCCTGAATGTCTTGTTTGCCACCGTCATCATCCTCCCCTTCTCTAATCCACTGTTCGATTATCTGATCGGCTCGCCTACCAACGCTGTCGTAGAACACGTCGCCCATATTGGCTTTGTCGCCGGAAAATAGTGCCACAACCACAGTCCGCTCACCGGGAGGGAACCAACAGATGAGTCGCACTGCAATACCTTCGTGGAACGGGTGCGATACACGCCACAGGGCATACTTCCTTGACTGCCGAACTCCCTTAATGGTTGGAGTTTCCTCTTGGGGTGGCGCGACCAAGCGCCGCAGATAGTCCATCTCCGCAACAACATATTCGAAGACCGCCCGCGCTCTCTCGTCGCCACTGTCAGCAGCTTCCTCCAGCCGATCGAGCTGCTCCTCGAAGCTATCCGGCCAGAAGAGTTCCATATCCAATTATGACTTGATATGCATATGCACTTCAAGTCATACGGCGACTGAGTCCGCGAATCCATTGTCCGCATCTGCTTTGGGGACAGCTATGGGGCACCGACATCCGTTCTGCTCCGACAAAGCGAGCACCAATATGGAACGCGACGTGGAGGTGGCTGATCACGGCAGCTCCTCTCACTGCGGAAACTGGACTGCTGTCAGCGCTAACAGTCGGAGAAAATCCCGGCTGGAATCCTTCCGAATTTGCACTGTCGCCGACCGTCGCCTTCATCTTCAACGCATACGTGGGCTGGTTGGTCATGGCCTTGTCAGCACTCATTGTCACGCTTGGCCTCAAGGCCGCGAACCAGGGCTGGTTCAAGATCGAAATCACCCTCAAGCTCGCAGCCTTGTTGCTGGGTCCAGGGCTGAGCGGCGCGTTGGCCGCAACTCAATACATGCCAATTGCGGTGATGATTTGGTCCTTACCGTCATCCAGTTCCTCTTTGTGCTCGGGCTACTTACGGGCCGCCCCTTGACATCATGGGCATGGTTCCCCGTCAGGGGCCTCGTCGCGCACACGCAAGCAACAGCCCACAGGGAGGCCCACAGAAGGTGGAAGGCTCTCGATGTGATGCTGGAGCGTGGCTTGGACGAGCTTCCCCGTCGCGAGGCAAAGCGGAAGAGGAGGGAGATTTCCCAGTGGCGCGAGCGCTTGGAGATTAGCGAATTCTAAACCTGCTTCCTTGATTCAGACCTCGGACCACAGCAGCCCGTCCACTGGGCACACACCGAGCCTCGATCCCGCCAGCGAAACGGAGCCATTCCCTCCTGCAGCCCAAGTCGCGTCAGACGTGCCGCAACACCCCCTTGACTCCCGTGCCCACCTTCCCTAAACTTTTCATAAAGCAGAATCTAAATTCCACAAAGCGGAAACTTATGAAGAGTCACGCAGGCGGGAAGATAGATCAAAGCCCCTCCTCGGAAGGACCTACGATGACGTACACAGTGAACTGCTCCATCCTCTTGACGGAGCTTCCCCTGCTCGAGCGCCCCGCAGCCGCGAAGGCAGCCGGTTTTGACGCCGTCGAGTTCTGGTGGCCCTT
>DASSIA010000282.1:0-8496 GCA_035692345.1 Arthrobacter sp.
AACGCCACCGAAGGCCTGAACCTGGTCAGCTACGCGCTGTCCAACGCCTCGCTGTGGGCCGCGCAGGGACGCGGTGACGCCCGGCTGAAGGACCTCGCAGTGGGCCCGGGCGACCAGATCGTGGTGACCGAAATGGAGCACCACGCCAACCTGATTCCCTGGCAGGAACTGGCGTTCCGCACCGGTGCCACGCTCCGCTACATCCCCATCGACGACGCCGGTGCCCTGCGGCTGGACGTAGCGGCCGAAATCCTGGGACGCAAAACCAAGGTCCTCGCCTTCACCCACGCTTCGAACGTCCTAGGCACGATTAACCCCGTGCGGGAACTGGTCGCGCTGGGGCGGCAGGCCGGAGCCATGATTGTCCTGGACGCCTGCCAGTCCGCACCGCACCTGCCGTTGAACGTCAAAGAGCTTGACGTTGACTTCGCCGTCTTCTCAGGCCACAAGATGCTGGCGCCTACGGGAATCGGTGTCCTCTACGGCAAGCAGGACCTCCTGGACGTACTGCCGCCATTCCTCACCGGCGGTTCCATGATCACCACCGTGACCATGGAACGGGCAGAGTACCTGCCCGCGCCGCAGCGCTTCGAGGCCGGCACCCAGCGCATCTCTCAGGCTGTTGCCCTGGCCGCCGCCGCCAACTACCTGACGGAAACCGGCCTGGACCGCGTGCACCGCTGGGAATCCGCGCTCGGCCAACGCATGGTGTCCGGCCTCGAATCCATTCCGGGGATCCGGGTCCTGGGGCCCGCCGCAGGGCAGGAACGGATCGGCCTTGCCGCGTTCGACGTCGACGGCGTCCACGCGCACGACGTCGGGCAGTTCCTGGATTCCCGCGGCATCGCCGTCCGCGTGGGTCACCATTGCGCCCAGCCGCTGCACCGCCGCCTGGGCCTGACCGCAACCACCAGGGCCAGCGCCTACCTGTACAACACCACCGACGACGTCGATGCGTTCCTGGAAGCCGTCGCCGGCGTCCGATCCTACTTCCGCGTCTAGCGCGATTACTAAGGGTAAACCACCATGAGCCTTGACCAGCTGTACCAGCAGATCATCCTTGACCATTCCAAAGCCCGCCACGGCAGTGGACTGTCCGGTCTCGCCGCACCGGCCGGGGCGTCCACCGGCCAGTCCCACCAGCTCAACCCCGTCTGCGGCGACGAAGTCACGCTCCGGGTGGCCGTGGAAGAGGGCAAAGTGGCGCAGATTTCCTGGGACGGCGCCGGGTGTTCCATCTCGATGGCATCGGCTTCGGTCCTCAGCGAGCTCGCGGAGGGCATGACCGTGGACGAGCTCCACAGCGTCATCGGCACCTTCCGCGAAGTGCTCCGCTCACGTGGGAAGATCCACGCCGATCCTGAGATCCTGGGCGACGCCGCTGCCTTCGAAGGAGTGGCCCGCTACGCCGCACGCGTCAAGTGCGCCATGATTTCCTGGGTCGCCGCCGAGGACGCCCTGAACCAGGCAGCCTGAGTCTTTCCGGTTCGGGTCAGGCCCGGTCCTCGAAAACGTCCGGGACGCCGTCGCCGTCTGCGTCGCGCCGTTCCGTCTGTTCCACCGTGCGGTAGTGCCGGTTCCGCAGCCGGAGCACCACGGTGGCGAGCAGGGCGGCAACCAGTGAACCGGTGAGGATGGCCACCTTCGCATGGTCATCATGGTCCGAGCCCGCACCGAAGCTCAGCTCGGCGATCAGCAGCGACACTGTGAAGCCCACGCCGGCCAGCAGCGCGAGGCCAGCCACATCGATCCAGGCGAGGCCGTCGTCGAGCCTTGCCCTGGTGGTTTTGGTGATCAGGTAAGTCGTGCCGAACACCCCGATCGTCTTGCCGGCCACCAACGCGGCCACGATTCCCACCGCCACCGGATCCGCCAGGGCCGAGCGCAAGCCGTCGAACCCGCCCACGGCAACGCCGGCGGAAAAGAAGGCGAAGACCGGGACGGCGAAACCTGCCGAGAGCGGGCGGAGGCGGTGTTCGAAGGACTCGGCCATGCCGGGCCCGGCTTCGCCGCGTTTCCGGGAGGCCAGTACAGGCACGGCAAACCCGAGGAGCACGCCGGCTACCGTGGCGTGGACACCGGAAACGTGCACCAGTCCCCAGGTGGCGGCGGCCAGCGGCAGCAACAGATACCAGCTGCGGACCCGCTTCCGGACCAGCAGGGCAAACAGCCCCAGCGGAACCAGCGCCGCCACCAAAAAGAGCGGCTGCAGTCCGGACGAGTAGAAGAAAGCGATGATGCCGATGGCCAGCAGGTCGTCCACTACGGCCAGGGTCAGCAGGAAGGTCCGGAGGGCCGCAGGCAGGTGGGTGTTGATGACGGCCAGGACGGCCAGCGCAAAAGCAATATCGGTGGCTGTGGGAATAGCCCAGCCCCGCAGGCCCGCACCGCCCTGGCCCAGGTTCACCAGCGCGTAAATCAGGGCCGGAACCGCAACCCCGCCCACGGCCGCGGCCACGGGAACCACCGCCTTGGACACCTTGCGGAGCTCGCCGGAGACAAACTCGCGTTTGAGTTCAAGGCCGGCCAGGAAGAAGAAGATGGCCAGGAGACCGTCCGAAGCCCAATGCCCCAGGGAGAGGCGCAGGTGCCAGGGCCCATAACCGAATTCCAGGTCCCGCAGCGCGAAATAGCCCTCAGCGGCCGGCGAGTTGGCCCACGCGAGGGCCGCAACAGTGGCCACCAGCAGGAGGGCGCCGCCGACTGTTTCGAGCCTGAGGATCTCGGAGATCCGCAGGAATTCGGGGTAGCTTGAACGGCTGAGGACCCTGGCAGCGAGGGCGGGGCGGGAAGGGTGCTTGGCCATGGGAGGCTCCTGGCATTAAGGGGTCGGCAAAACTGTTGCCGACCAGACTTCCCGGCGCACCTGTGACCAGCCTACCCGAGCAGGCCCAAAACCCCGATCACGGCGGTGGCAGCTCCCAGCAGCATCGAGATGCTGACCAGGACCACGTGGACGGTGAGGAACCTTGTGGCGTTGCCGGCGGCGTCCCGCGCCCGGGGATCCTTCATCACCCGGCGCAGGAACTGCGGCCAGACCGCCAGGGACCAGACCCCGGCGACAATCAGGAGCAAGGCCGCAAACAAGGGGAGCTGCATGGCCTTAGTGGCTTTCGAGCCAGGCCTGGGCCTGCTGTGACTGGATGTTCAAGGCCTTGGCCACCATCGGCTCGGCCGCCTCCGCGATCTTGCCACCCAGGAACGGCACGGACGAGGTCACGTTGCCTTCGAGCTCAATGCGGGTGCTGCCGCCCTCTGCGACGAGCCTCTGGACCGCGGTCACATCAAGGGGAGCGCCGGCGATCTTCAGTGTGATGTTGCTCTGGCGGGAACCATCGGCCGCGGGGGCCTCCCAGTTTTCCACCTGGGTGACGGTGAGCTTTTCGCCCACGAACTTCCGGGCGATCTCCGGCAGCCGCGTGGTGGGCAGGGTGCGGACCGAGGTGGTGCTGAATGCTCCGCCAATGTCTCCGGCCACCTCGAAGGACTCCAAGGTGCCGCCAACGAATTGGCTGGTGTGCCGCTGGAAGTCTTCGTTGATAAATACGGCAGTGACGCTGCCGACGGCGTGCGGAAGGGTGGTGGTTGCACTCAGTGCCATGGGTCCTCCAGTGATTTGTAGGTCAGAACGCTTTTTGCTCCCCCATCCTACGGGGCGGCCTGAGCGTTGGCGGAACCGCCTTCCGCACCGGGGTTCCCGGCGGGCCCCGGGGCAGGGGTAGGCTGGGATGACCCGGGATTCTCAGTGAATTTCGGGTTTTCGTGTTGCCTGCTTTGACCTTGAACCCACAGGAGTTTCCGCCATGAGCCCCACTGGCCCGTCCCATCCTGGCCCGATCCACGCCGGTCCCGCACTGGCCGGACTGCGCCGTGTCCTGGCCGGGGACCGGACGTTCGCCCGGGTCCAGGCCGAGGCAGCCCGGGGGTTTGACGTCAGGGGCCAGGATTACCAGATCAGCGCGCCGGCGGGGCTCCGCGCCGTCCTGCTGGCAGAAATGGCTGACGGCCTGGCCGCCGGGGCCGCAGCGGGAACGTCCGACGGCGGGCTCCCCGCCGTCGTGCTGGCAGTCACCGCGACCGGACGCGAAGCGGAGGATCTGACGGCGGCCCTGCGTGCCTACCTGCCGGCCGATGCAGTGGCCGAGTTCCCCAGCTGGGAAACCCTGCCGCACGAGCGGCTCTCACCCCGCTCGGACACGGTGGGCCGGCGGCTGTCCGTCCTGCGCCGCCTGGCGCACCCTGAAACGTCGACGGCGGGCCCGCTGCGTGTGGTGGTGGCTCCCGTCCGCGCCGTGGTCCAGCCAATCGTCGCCGGACTTGGTGAACTGGTGCCCGTGACGCTGAAGGTCGGCCAGGAGATGCCGTTCACCGACGTGGTGCGCAGGCTGGCCGATGCCGCCTATGCGAGGGTGGACATGGTCACCCACCGCGGCGAGTTTGCCGTCCGCGGCGGCATCATCGACGTGTTCCCACCCACCGAGGACCACCCCATCCGGGTGGAGTTCTTCGGTGACGAAGTGGACCAGATGCGCTGGTTCGCCGTCGCTGACCAGCGCTCGCTCTCGGCGCCCGGCGTACACCACCCCACCGAACTCCATGCCCCGCCCTGCCGCGAAATCCTGATCACTCCGTCGGTGATGTCGCGCGCAGCCACCCTGAAGGCCGAACTCCCGGCGGCCGCGGACATGCTGGAGAAGATCGCCGGCGGTATTGCCGTGGAAGGCATGGAATCCCTGGCCCCGGTGCTGGTGGACGCCATGGTCCCGTTCGTGGAACAGCTGCCCGCCGGATCAATCTCCGTGGTCATCGAACCGGAAAAGGTCCGCACCCGCGCACACGACCTTGCAGCCACCAACGAGGAGTTCCTGGAAGCGGCATGGTCCACGGCCTCCGACGGCGGCACAGCTCCGCTGGACCTCAGTTCGCAGGCATCTGCCGCATTGCACTCCGCCAGCTTCCGTTCCCTGGCAGAAACGCGGAGCTTCTCGCTGGAGCACGAGGTGTCCTGGTGGTCCATCACGTCCCTGGCAACCGACGAGGAGCTGCTGCCGGAGATTGACGTCCTGAACCTGCACGCCCGGGAACCGCGCGGCTACCAGGGTGATGTGGCCGAAATGATGGAATTCATCGGCTCGCACGTCCGGAACCAGTGGCGCATCGTGGTGGCCACGGAAGGGCCCGGCCCGGCGCAGCGCCTGGCGGAACTCTTCCACGATGCCGATATCCCCTGCGCCCGTGTGGACACCCTGGAGAAGGAGCCGCAGGCGGGCATCATCGAGGTGACCACTGCCGCCGTCGGCCGCGGTTTTGTCCTGGACAGCCTCAAACTGGGGCTGTTGACCGAGGCCGACCTGCTGGGACGGACCTCCGCCGGTTCCACCAAGGACATGCGGCGCATGCCGTCCAAGCGGCGGAACGCCGTGGACCCGCTGCAGCTGGTGGCCGGCGATTCCGTGGTGCACGAACAGCACGGCATTGGCCGGTTCATCGAACTCATCCAGCGCAAGGTGGCTGGTGGCGGCGACGGCGTCCGCGAATACCTGGTCCTCGAATATGCCCCGTCCAAGCGCGGCGCCCCCGGCGATCGGCTCTTTGTCCCCACCGACCAGCTGGACCAGGTGACCCGGTATGTGGGCGGGGATACGCCGGTGCTCAGCAAGATGGGCGGCTCGGACTGGGCCAGCACCAAGTCCAAGGCACGCAAGGCCGTCAAGGAGATCGCCGGCGAGCTGATCCGGCTCTACTCCGCCCGGATGGCATCCAAGGGCCATGCCTTCGGGCCGGACACCCCGTGGCAGCGCGAGCTGGAGGAGGCGTTCCCGTATGTGGAGACGCCGGACCAGCTGACCACCATCAACGAGGTCAAGGCGGACATGGAGCGGGAGATCCCCATGGACCGGCTGGTCTCCGGCGACGTGGGCTACGGCAAGACGGAGATCGCCGTCCGGGCGGCGTTCAAGGCGGTCCAGGACGGAAAACAGGTGGCCGTGCTGGTGCCCACCACCTTGCTTGCCCAGCAGCATTACGAGACATTCACCGAGCGTTTTTCCGGCTTCCCGCTGCGGGTCAAGGCCCTCTCGCGGTTCCAGGGGACCAAGGAAACCAAGGAAACGGTGGAGGGTGTCAAGAGCGGCTCCGTGGACGTTGTCATCGGCACGCATCGACTCCTCTCGAAGGACTTCGCGTTCAAGGACCTGGGCCTGGTGATCGTGGATGAGGAGCAGCGCTTCGGCGTGGAGCACAAGGAAGCGCTGAAGAAGATGCGCACCAACGTTGACGTACTGGCCATGAGTGCCACCCCCATCCCGCGGACCCTGGAGATGTCCCTGACGGGGATCCGGGAAACGTCCACGCTGGCCACTCCGCCGGAGGAACGCCATCCCGTGCTGACCTACGTGGGCCCGTACACGGACAAGCAGACCTCGGCAGCCATCCGGCGCGAGCTGATGCGCGAAGGCCAGGTGTTCTTTGTGCATAACCGGGTGTCCACCATCGAGCGGACGGCAGCGAAGATCCGTGAGCTCGTCCCGGAAGCGCGTGTCGAGGTGGCTCACGGGCAGATGTCCGAGAGCCGGCTGGAACAGATCATCGTGGACTTCTGGGAAAAGCGCTTTGATGTCCTGGTATGCACCACCATCATCGAGACCGGCCTGGACATCTCCAACGCCAACACCCTGATCGTGGATGGGGCCGACAAGTACGGCCTCTCCCAGCTGCACCAGCTCCGCGGCCGGGTGGGCCGCGGCCGGGAACGCGCCTATGCCTACTTCCTCTACCCGTCCGAGAAGCCCCTGGGCGAGGTGGCACTGGAGCGGCTCAAGGCCGTGGCCACGCACAACGAGCTCGGTGCCGGCATGCAGCTGGCCATGAAGGACCTCGAAATCCGCGGCGCCGGCAACCTGCTGGGCGGCGAACAGTCGGGCCACATCCAGGGTGTCGGTTTCGACCTTTACATCCGCCTGGTGGGTGAGGCAGTGGCCGACTTCCGCGGCGAGGCTGAGGAAAAGGCTGCCGAAATGAAAATCGAGCTGCCGGTCAACGCCCACCTCCCGCACGACTACGTCCCGGGGGAGCGGCTGCGACTGGAGGCCTACCGCAAGCTGGCATCCGCGTTGACGTACGAGGCCATCGAGGAGGTCCTGGCCGAGCTCGTGGACCGCTACGGCGAGCCGCCGCTGCCGGTCCGGAACCTCATCGCCGTGGCCCGCTTCCGGGTGGGTGCCCGCGAAGCCGGCCTGTCCGACGTCGCGCTTCAGGGGAACTTCATCAAGTTCTCGCCGGCGCAACTGCCGGAGTCCAAGCTGATGCGGCTGACCCGGATGTACCCGGGGTCGCAGTCCAAGCCTGCCCTGGACGCGGTGCTGATTCCGAAGCCGAAGACCGCACGGATCGGCGGCCGGGACCTGCAGGACGCCGAAATCCTGGAGTGGGCCAACGGCGTTATCCGCAACATCTTTTCCGACGCCCCACTCGCCGCTCCGGCAGTAAGCGGTTAATCCCTTGATGGGAGGACATCACGCCGCCTCGGGGGCCGCGGCGTGGGTAGCCATTGCCGCGACCGGGCCGTACACGCTGGGCTGGTATCCGCTGGACGCCACCGGAATCCTCATCGGCGGGATGGCGACGGCGGGCACCGCACTGGTGTGCGACTGGGACCACCGCCACAGCACGGTGGCCAACTCACTGCCACCACTGTCGAACGTGATTGCCGTCGGTATCGAGAATGCCAGCGGCGGGCACCGGCAGGGCACCCACTCGGTGCTGGGGGCGGCATGCTTTGTGCTGCTGGCAACGATGGCCGGACAGTTCCGGCTGCAGACGGACTGGGGCCTGCTGTCGGTCGGTGCCGGCCTGCTGTGCATGTTCATGATCAACATTGCGGCCAAGGCGCTGAAGCTGTTTCCCAAGTCCGGATTCATCAGCAACTGGATTTTTGCCCTGACCATGGCCGGACTGGTGACCTGGTTCGCGCCGGGGCAGTGGACCTGGCTGCCGGTGTCGATGCTGACCGGGGTGGTGGTCCACATTGTGGGGGACATGATCACCACCGGTGGCGTGCCGCTGCTCTGGCCGATCGTCGTCAAGCCACCGAAGTTCCTCCGGAAACTGCCCCTGCTCAATAATGTCTGGAAAGCCAACGGTGCATTTTCCCTGCCGCTGCTGGGCCGCGCGGGTTCCCGTCGGGAGTGGCTGGTGCTGATACCGGTGAGCGCCTATGCCATGGTGGGCATGTGCCTGGCAACCTGGTCGTTGGCGAAGGAACACTGGCCGGGAGCCCTAGCGGCCCTTGGCGGGGTTCTTCGGCCCTAAACAAAGCAACGCGGGGTCACTTACGGCCCATAACGTCCCGGAGGACGGGCTGTAAGTGACCCCGCGTTGCTGGTAAGAGTGGGTTTACTTCCCGCCGGCTGAATCGGAGCGGCCGGTGATGGTCTGCGGGATCCAGAATGCCAGGGCGAAGAGGCCCAGGCAGACCGCCATGGGCCACGGGTTGCC